>USPP01000048.1 GCA_900556615.1 uncultured Eubacteriales bacterium | reverse complement strand
GCGGCTACCGAGGATGGATGTCGGCGGCCGAACTGAATCTCGGAGAAGAAATTGCTGATTCCACCGACGTTACCATAGAATTTACTGCCAAAATCTCTGCTCCTAACACGGCATTCGGCTGGGAAAAAGTATTAGTTGACAGCTATGGCTTCGGTCTGTCCGATCAAAATGGCGGTTTCGGTCTGTTCTGCGGAGACGGAGGCGAGGAGGTATCCTTCCATCAATATATTCCCCACGGAATTGACGCTGAGGTAAAGGATCAGAGCGACTTCCCCACCGATTCAGAAATGACAAAGAAAAATCTTGAGTCTGCTTTCGTCGCCGGCGCGGCTGTTAAGATGGTTCGCAGCGGCGATAAGGTTAAGGTTTTCGTGAATAATGAAGAAATCGCCGAATATGAGTGTAAGGGCAAAACTGTCTTGACTTTTGGGGTATGCTCTCAAAAGCTTGAGATTTCCGACATAAAGGTGAACGGTCAGGCATTTGATTTGATCGAAGGTTCCCCGAATACCTCCGATACATTCGGAGCTTCCGCAGCAATTATTGTAACGGCGGTTGGCTGCATCGCATTTATCGTCTCGAAAAAAAGAAGAAAGTTTTATATATAACTTAAGGAATCGCTGTTTAAAAATTTAAAATAAAAATATTTTAACCCGAATTTCAGCGGCTTCGACTATTCGCACAGGAAGTCGAAGCCGCTTTTTTTACACAAGCCCGCTTATAAAAGGTAAAACCGGAAACTATTTTACCAGATAGAAAGGAAATTAAAAATGAAAAAATTTGAGCTGAAAAACTATTTAAGAATCATATTTCTTTGCCCGCTTGCCCTTCTTACTGCATGTGAAAGTACCGGACAAAGCTCGTCTCTCACTTCTTCTCAGTCTCACGATCTCCCTGTAACTGCCGAATCTTCTGCCTCAGAGGACAATCTGAGCAAATCCGAAGCAAAAAAGCTCGGTTATGTCGTGGTAACTGATTATATTGAACCGAATTCCGGCAAAGATATTTCGAAACAGCTTCAAACGATTATTGACAGTAACCCCCGACGCACAATTTACTTCCCCGATGGATATTATATCATTGATTCCCCGTTGGTAACACCTGCCCATCATCAGAAATGCGTAGATATCAGAATGTCCAATTATGCCGTCATCAAGGCAGGTCTCAATTGGGATAAATCCAACACAGCCATGATCAGACTGGGCGGAAAGGATCCCGAAAACAACATAGCGGTAGCCGGAACAAACTATTCTATATCGGGAGGAGTTCTCGATGGAAACGGTATCGCGAACGGAATCAGCATTGAAAGCGGCAGAGAAACGCAAATTCACGATTTATCCATAAAAAATACCGTAATTGGAATTCATATCCTCCACGGCGCAAACAGCGGCTCCTCGGATGCCGATATCCACAACGTTAATATTTACGGAAACGGAAAAGCAGAGGCAAAGGGCGTGGTCATTGAAGGTTATGACAATACTTTAACAAATATGCGTATAGGAAACGTCAGAATCGGAATCGAAGTTCACAGCGGTGGAAACGTTTTACGAAATATTCATCCTTTGTTTATTGCGGGCCCCTATGCCTCAAGTTACGGCTTTTACGATAGCTCCCGAAATAGGAATTGGTACGATTACTGTTACAGTGATCAGTTCAGATACGGATATTATCTCGAAAGCGGCTGCTCCGCCGTAATCTCCAACGGCTTTACCTTTTGGTATGCAAACTGGGGAGATCAAACTGCCGTATATGCCGCCGGAAATTTTGCATCCCTAATAAATGAAATATCCGTCGGTTTTAACGGAGACGGGCATAGCAGGGCTATATTGGAGACAAGCGGCTCCGGAGGATGCGGCGTTATAGAAAATATATTAGCTGATAAAAATACGATTACCGATAATACCTACGAGAATTATCTTACCGGTAAAGTAATCGGCTGAGAAAACAACGGCTGACTTTATATGAAATCATATACAAAGAAGCGAACTGTCTTTCTGCTGACAGTCATATTCCTGCTTTCCTCCTGCACTCCTGTCACAAAAACAGATAGCGGTTCTTCCGAATCAAAAGCCGGCGAAACAGGCAGCTGTGCTGAATCGACAGATACAATCGACGAAAAGGATAATATTATGAGTCATCCCCTTTCATATGATATTGAAACCTATATGACACCCTTTTGGAAAGGCGATACCGTCTATCACGAAGCCGTTACCTTCATTCAAAGCGAAAACGGAGATTTGGAAGCTCCTCTTTTTTATAAATCCGACATAAAGATTATCAGCGTATATGATATGACACTGAGAAAAAAATATGTTGAGGGTGAAGATTACATTTACGATGACGGTATGCTGAAGCTGACGGAAAATACTCGCTGTCCGTATTACAAATATGATGAATACTATCCTGAACTTCAGGGTGATACCGCTTTGGCTATGACCGATAAGCAGCATTATACCGTATATGAGGATCGCAATGATATGGGAGGCAGGCAGCTCGCCGTAACTTATACGCATTCCGATTCCTATACAGGATATGTGCCGGAATATAAAGGAGATTTGCTTCCTAAGACAGTAAAAAGACTGAAAAACAAAGAGAAAATTAAAATCGTTTTTTACGGTGACAGCATTACGGCAGGCTGGGGCTCGTCAATCCGAATACCGGCTCCTCCCTCCATGCCAGATTACACTGTTCAGTTTTCCGCTATGATGATGAGAAAGCTTGATGTGTCGGTAAGCTGGGTAAATTCCGCCGTGGGAGGTACCGGGATAGACTGGGCATACGATAACGTTGAAAGTAAGGTTAACTGTGAGAATCCGGACCTTGTTGTGATTGCTTTCGGTATGAACGACGGTGGCTATACGAGCGCCCGCGAATGGACAGATAAGCTGAAGCAGCTAACGGAAAAAATCTCCGCCTCCAATCCCGACTGCGAATTTCTTCTTGTTTCAACCATGTGGGCGAATCCCGAGGCTGACGGCTGGAACAGATTGCAACCGGAATTTGAAGAAGAAATGCTGAAGCTTGAAACAGAGGGAATTGCCGTTGTACAGGTTACCTCTCTTCATGAATCTGTCATGAACGCAAAAAAAAGAAACGGCGTCTCCGGTGAGGACATTCTTGGATATGTTGATACCTCAGGAAATAACGTAAATCACCCGAATGACTTCTTTACCAGATTGTATGCTCAAGCGCTTTATGCTACCATAACAGAGGATTATCGGTAAGGAGCTTTAAGGCAATACCGCCGGATTCACGGCTTGCGACTTGACGGCATATCTTCTTGCCCGTTTTCCGTCGCACTTCACAATTTTCGTCGACAGAGGAATCAGCTTTTGCCCCTCAATTGGTATCGTTTGACGGAAAATATGACCGCGCATCTCCGTCTTCAAAATTGTGCGGTATTTCCTTAGAGCTTTTATTTAGGGCACCTCTAAAAAATCACTATCCAAAAGCGTGATGCCCTTAACGGAGAAAACCAAAACCGAATAGGATGAACAAAATGACAGTATGGTCGAAAGGTCGTACTTTCATTTTGTTTTTGTTCTACAAATTTCGTAACTTTTTCAAAACTACTTTATTTTTCAGTATGACTGTGGTATAATAAAAATTGCCAAACAAAGCTGAATATTGAAAAGAGGTCAACCTTTCGCTAAGGGGGTAGTATACCCTTTTGTATTGTTGCCCAAAATGGATTACGGTAAAAACGCAATTCCACTTGGGTAGCATAAGGTTTACCTTTCTATTCGAGCTTTGTTTGGCGACAATCGGAGTTGCGTTTTTCGGTGCGTGACTTCGGTCACGCACTTTTATATTTTTTAATGCTTTGATACGGAGAGTAACAACGATGCTACAATCGGTTTATTGTTTATCTGCGCCCTTCGATGTAAAATGAATACGAAATAAATCAACCGAAGGGAATGAAAATAACTTTAGGAAAAAAATCAAAGAGGCAAGAAAGCAGTACCGACCTTCTCAGGAGCAGCTTGCGAAAAAAATGGCAATATCCCAATCCGCTGTTGCAAAGTGGGAAGCAAACAACGGTCTGCCCGATGTAGATAATTTGAAAGCATTGGCACGACTCTTGAATGTAAGCGTTGACTATCTGCTGGATGACAGCGAAGTAATTGATGAAATGGTGATACGTGAGCCGTATGTTTTTCCGATTACGGCAAAGGAAGTAAGAAAAAGAAGAAAGATCGTGTAATTCGTGAAAAGTTCCCCCGATACTGAGATACATACTTTGCTTGGCAAGTTCAAACTGACTAAAAGTGAAAAGGCGATTGATAATCTGCTCGGCTTCTTCACGGATGCATCTTTCGGCACGCCGGAGCTTATCAATAGCTTTAAGGCAATACCGCCGGGTACACAGCTAACGCCTTTATTGCGCATTTGCTTGCCTCTATTCCGTCAACCTTCACAAATTTCGTCGGCGGAAGGTTATCTGTATTGCAAGTATTTTGACGATACTTGGCAGCATTGTAAAGCTCTGCATACTAAATCTCAAATTTGAGGATAGCTTTTTAACGGCATTAGATATTTTATTTTGGTTGCCGCAAAGGAGTGAGCACAATGGAACTACTTGCAGAGATATTATTTGAAGTATATGTCGAGCTGATGTTTCTCATCATTCCCGAAAAGAACAGAAGTAAAAAGTATATATGGATTTCAAAAGTTATCGCAGTAGCGGTGTTTCTTGCGGTAGTTGCCCTCACCTTTTGGGGTATTGTGCTGATTACCGATTACGGTAATCTTTGGGGCATATTGCCTATTACTATCGCTGTTTTGATTTCTCTTGTGCAGATCATAGCAGGCTTTGTCTTGTATAAGAAAAATCATTAAATAAGAAAAACATAAAAAGTTGTATTTGATAAAGAAGGCGTGTAGAAAAATGATACTAGAACTAAAAAACATAGAAAAATCCTTTGGAGAGAAGAAGGTTCTCGCCGGAGTATCCTTCAAAGCCGAAGGCGGCAAAGCCTTCGGTCTGCTTGGCAGAAACGGTGCCGGCAAAACCACATCTATCCGTATTTTGATGGATGTTTTTCCTGCAAATAGCGGCGAGGTGTTGATTGACGGTCAGCCGATTGATTATAACAAAATTGGTATCGGTTATCTGCCCGAAGAAAGAGGTCTGTATCCGAAGAAAATAATAATAGACCAACTTACATATTTTGCAGAACTGAAAGGTATGAGCCACAAAGCTGCCATACAGTCTATCGACTATTGGCTCGAACGACTTGGTATGACCGAATACCGCAACAAACGGCTGGATACACTTTCCAAGGGTAATCAGCAAAAGATTCAGCTTATTACCGCCCTCGCTCATGATCCCGATATTATTATCCTTGATGAGCCTTTTTCCGGTCTTGACCCTGTCAATGCTATGCTCTTAAAGGATGTGGTTAAGGAACAGATTGCAAAAGGGAAAATCGTTCTGTTCTCAAGCCATCAGATGAGCTACATTGAAGAATTCTGCGACAGTATTGCTATTCTTAACAACGGTGTCGTTGCTCTGCACGGAGATCTGCACGATATTAAACGGGACTATCCCCGTAATCGCTTGCTTGTCCGCACGGAATCACCCGATGCGATTACCTGTGACTTTGGTTCTTCCTGCACTGTTATGGATAACGGCGACTTGATGATTCGCCTTGGTTCGCCCTCCGAGAAGAAAGCTACGATGACGCGCCTTGTAGAAAACTACGATATTGACGAGGTAAAGGTGTTTGAGCCTTCTCTTAACGATATTTTCGTGGAATACGCAGGCGACGGTGCAAAGGAGGACTAAGCGATGAAACAGTTTGGAAAAATACTTAAATTTGAGCTTAAATATTACTTCAAAAACAAGATCTTTATTGGTGTTACAGCATTTTTGATGGTACTGATTGCTGTCGTTATGTTCTTTCCCCGCATTACCGCATTGTTTAAATCCGAGGATAGTTCAATAGATATTTCTACTGAGCTTTCTGTAATGCTTGTAAAGATGGACGATGCAGCACAGGCAGATATGGTGCGTAAAACCTTCGCCTCTGCCTTTACGGATTATAATGTACAGATTACAGATGACCAAATCAGCGTAATCAAGGATAAAATCACATCCGGCGATGCCGAGTGTGCCTTTGTTATAACCGGCTCCACTGCATTTACATATTATGTGAACAATCTCTCTATGTACGACATGAACACCGAAATCGCAACAGGTGTCCTGCAGCAGATCTATCAAATGAACGCAATGATAGACGGCGGTATGTCTGCTGAGGATGCCGCAGATGTTATGAACATTCAAATTAATAGTGAGGTGGAAAGCCTCGGCAAAAATCAGATGGAAAACTTCTTCTACACCTACATTATGATTTTTGCGCTGTATATTGTCATTCTTCTGTATGGTCAGATGGTGGCAACCAATGTTGCAACCGAAAAAAGTTCAAGGGCAATGGAAGTGCTCATTACAAGTGCCAAGCCCACATCTATGATGTTCGGCAAGGTAATTGCGTCCTGTCTTGCAGGTTTTATGCAGCTTGTCTGTGTATTCGGCTCGGCATTGGTATTCTATAATCTTAATAAGTCCTATTGGGGCGACAATATGATTATCGATTCCATCTTCAATATACCGCCCGAGCTTTTGGTGTATATGCTGGTGTTCTTTATTCTTGGCTTTCTTATTTACGCATTTATGTTCGGTGCAGTCGGCTCTACCGCTTCCAAACTTGAAGATATCAACACCTCGGTTATGCCGATTACAATGCTGTTTATTATCGCCTTTGTAGTTGTAATGACCTCAATGTCCTCCGGTAATGTGGATAATACGCTTATGGTGGTATGCTCCTACGTTCCGTTCACTTCGCCTATGTCGATGTTTACAAGAATTGCTATGAGCGCAGTGCCTTGGTATGAGATCGCTATATCTATTGCTATCCTCATCGGTTCTACCATTAGCGTGGGTGTTCTGTCTGCAAAGATTTACCGTGTCGGTGTTCTGATGTACGGAACTACCCCTAAAATCAGCAATATCATCAAGGCTGTTTGGAAGGCATAAACTATTATCCCCCAAGACATCGCTTCAGATGTATACGCTGTCTGCGGAATTTTTGTTTTGACTGACGAAAAAAATCTCTTTGTCGTCTATGAATATTACATTTTTAGAGATACCTTTATTTTCAAAGATACAAAGACCCAAACAAATTTACAAATAATATATCTCCTCTATATTCACATTCCTTATTTTCAAAAAGTAATTTTCTTTTATGCCAATGCATAAAATAGTACAACGCAAAACAACGCGAGATACTTTTTGAAGGAAAGGAAAACACCCATGAAAAAAATTCTGTTTACGGCAATAATCATGCTCCTTTGCCTCTCTTTTGTTTCCTGCCGGACAAATAATAAAATCAATTTTTTAAGCTATCAGGCTTATCCCTTCGACGCGCACGGAATCCTTACATACGACGGAGCGGAATATGAGGTTCTTATAACTGTACAGCGTGCCGGGGATGTGATCCTTCAAATTATAAAGCCCGATATCCTGTCCGATACGGTATTTGAACTGAACGGCGGCGAGGTTATTGTGAAAGCCGGAGAGCTTACTCAAACAATAAATGACGGGGGATATTCCGCTTCGGACGGAATACTTCTTTCGGCATATATGTTTTCCCTATCGGGAAATAACTTCTCAAAAGCCGGAATCATAACGGAGGCAGGAGTCAAATACAGCTACGCTGAGTATGCAGTTCCCTGCGGTTCTGTCACCGTGTTCATACAAAACGGACTGTCTTCCCCCGAAAAGCTGACCGCAACACTTAACGGACACGAATTCTCCTTTGTATTTATGAACGAATCATAAAATTTGTGCCTTTCCTCTTGTATCGGAAGAAAAAATAGGATATAATTGATACGTTAATCAAGTAAATCGGAGGAATTATAATGTTTGGGACAATAATGACCTATCTTGAAGCCAGTACCGACACAACAACCAACAACGGAGGCGGCACATGGTTCACCATGATACTGCTTGTCGGTATGATCGCAGTTTTCTATTTCTTCATAATCAGACCGCAGAAAAAGCAGGAAAAACAGGTAGCTGAAATGCGCGACAGCCTTGCGGTCGGAGATGAAATCGTTACAATCGGTGGAATTATCGGCACCGTACTTATTATTAAAGACGATAAGCTTATGATTGAGACCGGAAATGATAAAACTAAGCTTACTATTCTTCGTTCGTCGGTGAAAACCGTTCTTAAGGACGAGGAAGAAGAGGCAAAGGAGAAATAATCTCTCCGAAATGTAAACGAAATCAAGCTGGGGCGCCGCCCCCAATCTCTTCTAAGGGAATCGCTGAATCAATCGGCTATGTAGATTTTCGAGATGATTTTTTGAACGGCAAGGCAAAAGCAAAGGAATATATTTAAGGCAACACCGTCAGAACTCGGCGGCATTGCCTTCCTATTTCAAGTTTTTTCACGATGCCGGGCAATCAATCTGCCTGAAAGATCCGTTGACGAATTGATTCAGTGATTCCCTTGGATGTTTTAAAAAAAGCACCCTAAAAACCCACAAAAACTTTTCCTTAGGTGGAGAACATACGGAGTTCTGCCAAACACTTTGTCCGCGCTCTGAAGAGAAATAATATTCTCTTCTCCAGCTTTAAATATGAATAAAATGCACCCTGTCCGAATATCCATTATACAAAGGGATTTACCGGACAGGGTGTTTTATTTACCCGCAGTCAAACGTATTCAACTAAAGGAGATATTTTATTATGAGCGGAAAAGTGCTGAAAAATTCACTGATCGGAGCAGCGGCGGGTATTGCTGCGGCTATACTA
>USPP01000047.1 GCA_900556615.1 uncultured Eubacteriales bacterium | reverse complement strand
ACCATTGAGCAGTTTTTCTGCTTTTGCTGAAAAACGCTCAGGTTCTTCCCCTTGCAGTTCTTTCTTTTTACAGATTCCGCGAAGCGGATTCTGTCATTTTCATTTCTTGGAAGAAAGAAAATCGGGCGGGCGTTTTTAGTGTAACTAAATTCCTATTCGCGCACGTGCAAAGAATGCCGAAAAAACCGTTCTCTCGATTCTTTAAAGAGTCAACAACATTATAATGCCAAAAAAAGTTCTCCCGACTCTTTCAAGAGTCTGCTAAATTATTATTTAACCCCACAACTAAAAAATAAATATTAAACTTCATAAAAACTTTACATAATTATCTCTCATTAAGGAACCAAAATGTCAAATACAGTGAAAAAAAGCTTTCAATTCTCGGTAAAAAGAAGCATACCCATTATGATCGGATATTTCCCGCTCGGTATAGCCTTCGGTATCCTGATGTCAAAAGCAGGATATAATTTTATATGGTCCGCTTTTACAAGCCTCTTTGTATATGCCGGCTCCCTTCAAATGCTTATGGTATCCTTTTTTTCAGAAGGTACGCCAATCTCATTGATAGCAGTAACCGCACTTCTTCTGAACAGTCGGCACATTTTCTACGGTTTATCTTTTGTAGAAAAATTCCGCGGATACGGTTTTTCAAAATATTTTCTCATATATGGAATGTCGGACGAAAGCTATTCTCTTCTATGCTCATATACTCCGGAAAAAGAAATCAACGAAAAATATGTACATATTTTCTCAACAGCTCTTATCTGGATTTATTGGATAACCTTTTCCATACTCGGAGGAATTATCGGACAACTCATAACTTTTAACACAGACGGTATAGATTTTGCGCTTACGGCACTGTTCACGGTTATTCTCGTGGAAAGGATCAAAGCGTCCGATTCCAAGCTCTCCGCAGTTATCTCTCTGATTTCCTCTGTCTTGTGCCTGGCAATTTTCGGAAGAGATTCCTTTCTCCTTCCTTCGCTGATACTAACCGTTGCAATGCTGGTCGCTGTCAAAAATAAAATAGAAAAAAAGGAAAAATCATGACTGTTTCAACCGAACAATCGATACTCATTATCGCAATCTGTGCTCTTTGTACCTTTTCAGAACGCCTCCTTCCCTTTCTTGTTTTCCGTAAAGGAAAGCTTCCCAACATCATCGTCTATATAGGAAAATATCTTCCTACCGCTGTCATTCTTACGCTCGTTGTCTATTGCCTGCGCGAAATCCGATTCGATACGGCTTCTGCTTTTATCCCTCAACTTCTTTCGGTTGCGGTCACGGCGCTCCTCCATCTTTGGAAGAAAAATACTTTGTTAAGCGTAGCGGGCGGAACAGCTTGCTGTATGATATTAATACGATGGCTTTAAATCACAGAAAACTGTAATCTCCTATTCATATTAAAATTTTTATGCCGATAATCGCTGATTTTTTATCGTTTCATATCGAAGCAATACCGCTGGGTTCCGACGATGTAGATGCGCAAGTCATATTTTTCGTCAAACGATACCAATTGAGAAGGCAAGAGTGACTCCTCTGCCGACGAAATTTGCGAAGTATGACAGAAAATGAATTTCCCACAGATGTATCATTAAGGCGCAATTCGTGAACCTGGCGATATTGTCCTATGCCATGCTTCCTTGTAGGGATAAACATATTTTTTTACAATAATATCAACGGCGGTTAATAGGCAATTCATAAGATTATAATATAGTAAATTATACTAATTACTAAATGAAATTTAGGAGAGTTAATTATGAAAAAAGTCTCAATTTTTCTTGCTGCTGTATTGGTAGCATTGTCCGTGTTTACGGCGTGCAACAATACCGATCCGAACGAAAAAGATACCGGAACACAGAACAATACAACAACATCGGAAAATAAGGATAGTGACACTTCCAATGATACTTCCTCAGAATCTAAAGCAGAAACCTCCGATTCTAAAGCAGAAACCACGGATGAACCTGAAACCGATCCTGTACAAAATATAGATCCGCTTGAAAAAGCAGAATATGAAATTCCGAAAGCAACAACCGCTCCTGTTATAGACGGTACCTGCTCAGAGGACGAATGGAAAGACGCTCTGACACGTACTCTTACCAATGAGAATACGGTTGAAGTTGCAGGAGGAAAAATTGTTTGCCAAGGCGCTACCTTCAGATATCTTTGGGATGAAAACGGACTTTATGTCTGTGCAGAAATAAATGACGCCACCCCTTCATCAAAGCATGTAGCTGGCAACGGAAGCTACAATTCGAAGGACGGAGCTCAGATTGCCATTTATATCGATAAAACCTGTACCGCAGGCGCTGTCGGAAAGCTCTTCTTCTTCTCTTTGTGTCCTGAAGCAGATGACGGAAAAGCATATATCGGCGAACATTTCATTTACGGAAACGGAAGCACCGGTAAAGATGTACCCGACGCTGCCATAGCTTCCTCGAAAACTGAAACCGGTTATATAATCGAGTGCCGCATCGACACCGCTGCATTTGCAAAAGCGGATCCCGCTATCAAGCTTGAAGCAGGAACAGAGCTTGCTCTCGTCAATGTCATTCTTGACCACAACGGAAGTACACAGGCGCTGTTTGCCGATACCGCATGGTTTAATGCTCCGAACACATCGGTATATTATCTTGCAGACTAAATAAAAAACCGAAAAATTGCTCTGTTATTTGTTGATGACGATATAATGTAATAGATATGAAGCTCCGATATCTCTTGAATGTGGAGATATCGGAGCTTTTCTGTATTCCGAAAACCCACACGATAGCTATATAGTTCAGAAAAGATTAACTGATGAAAAAAATCGTCAGAATATATTAAATCCTCTAGTCAAAAAATATAGAGAATACAGCTAAGAAAACCCGGAAAGAATTATATTTCTTCATACTATTTCGCGGAATGATTTCAACGATTTATTGATTGTCTTTTTAGGTTAGATATGCTATAATAAAAAATAAAATGATCCTTTTCGGAGGAGAAACAGACATGAATACGCCTACACTGAAAACAGAACGCTTGATTTTAAGAAAATTTACACAAAAAGATACAAAAGCTCTTTTTCTCATCCTCTAAGATGGAGAAGTCAATAAATTCTTACCATGGTATCCCATGAAAAATATAGAGGAAACAAGAAAATTTTATGAGGAAAGATATGCTTCAATATATGCACAGTCACAAGGATATGCATATGCCGTCTGTCTGAAAGAAAATAATTTTCCCATAGGGTATATAAAAGTTGATAGAGAAGAACCTCATGATTTTGGTTATGGATTGCGTAAAGAATTTTGGCATAAAGGAATTGTTACAGAAGCAGGAAAGGCTGTAATAGAACAAATAAAAAAAGACGGACTCCCCTATATTACAGCAACACATGACAGAAATAACCCAAGAAGCGGAAATATTATGAAAAAAGTAGGTATGAAATAAACTTTACTTGCTGAAAAGTGAAAAAATTTTATGGAGACAATCGTAATATGCTTGAAAAAATGAGCGATTTTTTTGAAAATAGATTAGACGGATATGATGAACATATGAAGATGAATATTTGGTCAGCAGACAAGTTCTATCCTTTTACCGCGAAATGTTTACCTATTCAAGAAAACTGCCGTGTGCTTGATTTGGGCTGCGGCACAGGATTGGAATTAGAAGAATATTTTTTACTTAACCCGTCTGCAAAGATCACAGGAATTGATTTATCACAAGGAATGCTGTCTGCTCTCAGAAAAAAATTCACCGGCAAAGACCTCACCTTGATTTTAGGATCATATTTTGATATGCCTTTTGGTGAAAGCGTTTTTGACGCCGCTGTATCAGTAGAAAGTTTACATCATTTCACGAAAAAAGAAAAAATTCCTCTGTATACCAAACTATATACGGCGTTGAAGCCTAACGGGTACTTTATATTGACAGATTATTTTTCTTTATCAGACGATGAAGAGCTTATGCACCGTCAAAATTTGATTGCTTTAAAGGCGAAGCAAGATATTACCCATGATGAAATTTATCATTATGATACACCGCTTACCGTAAAGCACGAAACAGAAGCGCTGTTTGAAGCAGGTTTTTCATCTGTTGAAGTACTAAACAATTGGAAAGCAACATACACAATAAAAGCAACCAAATAAACCAAGCTTTAGGGATACAAAAATCCCCTCAAAAACGAAAAAACATACTTTTTTATGCACTCTATCGATACTATTTCTCTCTTATATTAAAAAATTGCCCGAATTTGAATGTTTCTCCACAATTGTCAAAGCGGCTTACCCTACTCCCTGCGATTGTTTGGCTACTCGTTTCTCCATGAAAATTTCAAAGGTAATCCCCTGACGAGCCGTTTACCTTTTCGGAAAGTATAAAAATTAAGCATAAAATAATCAACTATGGGGAGGATTAACAGTTTTATAAACGCTGCCCTTTCTCAGAAGATACATAATTCAAGCATATCGCTGTATCATTTATATTCAAAATAAACTTGTTCTTCGTTTTAAAATAAAAAAACAGAATCTTTCTATTATGGATTTAGGAAAGATTCTGTTTTTCTTTAATGGATCAGCAAAATATCAACAGCCTGTGCAAAACTTTTATCAATTCTCCGATATTGCGGGCTCAGAATTTTTCTTGAAATACCGGATTAGAAATATCACGACAAATATCCCGATCATGGGAAAAATAGCGGCAATAAGCATACCTGCCTTCATACCGACCTGTTCCGCAGTAAGGGAGAATTTTTCTCCGAGACTGACGGCAAAGCTACTTTCCGAAACCAAATCCACAATAGCGCCGAGCATTTGCGGAGCGACAGAGCTTCCGAAATCCCCTCCCGCCGCCATAAGCGCATAGGCGGTTACACCGGGATTGGGGATTTTTTCCTCCATCATAATAAGCGTACCCGGCCAAAGCATGGAGGTTGTTAAACCGATCAAAATACAGGCGATTATAGAAACTACGACATTCGATACAACGGCAACAAGCAAATAACAAATTGCTGAACCGGTCATTCCGAAAACCAATACTTTTGAGATATTTTTTCCGTATTTTGCATAAACGGTTCTTCCAAGCCCTATCAATACGGCAAAAACAGCCATACCGACGATATCTCCCCATACTTTCGGTATTTGAATCACGCTTTCCATATAGGTAGAGATCCAATTCGTCATGGTGTTTTCGGCAGCGCCTCCAAGCAGAATACAAAACGCAAAAAGAATAAGAGCAAAATTTTTACGTTTTGTACCGTTCGAAGATTTTTCATTTGAAATATTCATTTCGGGAAGCGGAGAGGTACAGAACAGAATAAAAGAAATAATCGGAAGAAGAGCAAAAAATAAAGTCAGATACATCCACCGTTCGGTTCCGAAAATCTTCAGAAAAACGGTAGACACCACGATAACGCTGACAACCCCGTAAGCATAAAGCGAATGAAGCGTACTCATATCGCGTTTGGGATTATCCGAAGGGATTGCCGCTACAAGCGGACTGAGTAAAACCTCGCAAAGTCCCGCCGCCAAAGCAAAAATAACCGTGCCGATAAGAAATCCGATATAAGCATACTGAGGAAAAAATAACGGTACCAGCGCATAAATCAAAAGACCGAAGGAAGTTAAAAGAGGCATTATTTTTATTGTCTTATGAATATTAAAATGCTTTGTAAAAAAGCTGAAAATCAGATCTACTGCAAGCTGCGTACAAAAATTAACCGATACCAACGTTCCGAGCAGGGTATAGGATATTCCGTACATTTCACGAAAGGTTATAAATAATAGAGGCGGCAAACTAAATACCGATGACATGGCAAGGTATGTATAATAGCAGGAAATTTTTGTTCTTTTATAGTGATTGCTGTTCATAAATTTTTTCTTTTTTCTCCGAATTTTTTCAAATCAAAAATAATTGTCTCCGAATTTCTTTCCCTGCCATGAGTTTCTGCGCACAAATTCCTTATCGATACCGTTCAGTACACAGAATTTTTTTCTGCTCCACTGAGGTTCAATCAGATTATCGGCTTCTCCGTCTCCGGTAAGCCTTTCGATTACTGTATCGGGATGAAACATCTCAAGCTGAGAAACTGTAACCGACACATATTCCTCAAGCGTAAGGATAGGAAAGGGTGTTTTCAGATATTCCTCTGTCATGGCACAGCCGCGCTCAAGATAAAGCATATGAATTTTTACCGAATGAGGGCGCAAAGCAGAAATACGACCTGCCGATTCAAGCATCATTTCCTCTGTTTCTCCCGGCAAGCCGTTGATCAGATGAATACATACATTCAGACCATGAAGCTTTTCATAGCCTCTCAGAAATTCATCATAGGTATGGCATCGGTTGATATGTTTTGCTGTTTCTTCGTGTATCGTCTGAAGCCCAAGTTCAACGGTAAGATGGGTGCACTTCGCTATTTCCCGCAAAAGCTCAGCTATATCATCGGACATGCAATCGGCTCTTGTTGCTATACTTAAGCCCACGGTATTAGGTAAAAGCAAAGCTTCCCTGTAGAGCTTCCTCAGACGCTCCGTCGGAGCATAGGTATTGGTAAAAACCTGAAAATACGGAATATACATTTCACTGCGGTCCGCTCTTCCCCATTTTTTAAGAAGAGGAAGGCGAGCCTCTTCAAACTGTTCAAAAATCGGTTTCCCACGGTAGGGCAACGCTTTCTTTGTACAATAGCTGCATCCGCCGGTTCCTCGGCTACCATCGATGTTCGGGCAGGTAAAGCCTCCGTCAAGAGGAAGCTTTATTACCTTGCCGCCAAAACACTGTCTCATATAATAATCATATGTAAAATAGCGCTTATTTGTGTCTGAATTTTTGAAAGGATTAAGATTCATAGTGTATTTTTCTGTATAGTAAATCAAGCATTCGAAAAAGCTGCGTAAAAAGTACCCAACATGATTGACGCCTGAGAATTTAAAGCAATACCGCACAATGGTTGTTGTGCACTGCTTCGCCGGATTTTTTCGTCAGACAATGTAAATTGAGGGGGTAAGAGCGACTTCCCTATAGGGAGCTTTTTGAAAAAAGCTCCCTAAAACCCGCAAAAACCTTTGATAAGAGGCAGCGGAGATTCTGCCGACAAACTCTTCGCAGCAGATGTAAGCTAAAGCCGACCGAAAACAGCGTTTTCGGTTGATCAAAGTTTTTGAAGATTCTTAAGAAACTTTTTGAAAAAAGTTTCTTAAGGGCGACTCCTAAAACTTTCGAAAACTTTTGCCATAAGAGAAAAGAAACCATAGAGCGGCTCTTTGGAACGGCGAAAGAGTTCCATGGATTCAGATATACGAATATTATCGGACAAGCCCGAATGGAAATGAAAGTCGAGCTTACCTTTGCATGTTTAAATCTCAAAAATCTTGCAATAATCCTATGGAAAAAGCGGAGAAATCACGACGATCATTCTATGATGTTACCGCTTTTTACTTTCTTTTCTGATTTTTGGATGGTTTTGCTTAATCTTAAGAATAAAGCGGAATTGAGGGGCTGTCTCAATTCCGCTTTGTCTTCAGTCTGAGCCTTTCCGTTTGGAAAGGCTTTTATTATCTCGTTACTCAAAACATTGTATATCTGTTTTTTCAGATTTCGGAATCGTTTCTATTTTTGTTACCGTTATCGAATGCCGCGTCGTTATTATTTTCCGTGATTTCGCTTTCTTCCGCCAAAGCGTCCTCTGTTTCTTCCTCGACGGGAACCACAGTAAAGTTGGAAATATATGCGCCGCCGTCATGTCTCATAACGATAACGCCGGAAGCGGTGCGGCTGTATACGGGAATTTCCGAGACATGCGTTCTGATAACCGTGCCGTTATTGGTAATGAGAAGAATATCATCGGTTTCCTCTACTGCGGCAAGAGAAGCAAGCTTCCCTGTTTTCTCATTGATCGTATGACATCTCATGCCTTTTCCCCCGCGGTTATGAGCGGCAAAATCACTGAACTCACAGCGCTTCCCAAAACCGTTTTCGGTAACGGTAAGAAGCTTTTTGGAAGAATCGACAACACAAACGCCAGCAACATAATCTCCTTTTGACGGACGGATACCGATAACGCCTCTTGAGATTCTTCCTGTAGGAGTAACGGAAGATATTGGGAACCTTACAGCATACCCGTCTCGTGTCGCAAGTAAAAGCTCATTCTCCGGCTCTGTTGCACGGACGTAGATCAGCTCATCTCCCTCATCAAGCGTAATCGCACGCTTTCCGCCCTTTCTCTGATAGGCAAATTCCGAGATGGCGGTACGCTTTACAATACCATTTTTGGTTATCATGGTAAGATAGCCTTCTCCCTCAAAATTGTCAAGAGAAATAAGCGCCGTTATCTTCTCGCCGTTTTCAAGATCGATGACATTGACCGCAGCAGTACCTTTCGCTGTCCGTGAGCTTTCAGGAATCAGATACGCCTTTTTAACATGTATCTTTCCGCTGTTGGTAAACATAAGTAGGAAGGAATGAGAATTTACAGCGACAACCTGATCTACCACATCCTCTTCCTTTGTAGTCATACCGATAATGCCCTTTCCTCCCCGTCTTTGAGCGGAATAGACGTCGGACGGCAAACGCTTGATATACCCGTCTTTTGTAAGAGTAATCACACAAGTATGACGCTCAATCAGGTCCTCATAAACAATTTCATTGGTTGAGGCGACAATTTCGGTTCTTCTTTCATCGGAATATTTACGCTTGATTTCAAGAAGATCATTCTTAATGATCTCTTTGATTCTCCATTCGTTAGCAAGAATATCCTCAAGATCCTTAATCAGAGCCATAAGCTTTTCCAGCTCGTCCTCAATCTTTTGTCTTTCAAGTCCGGTAAGCTTTCCGAGCGTCATCTCAACGATAGCCTGCGACT
>USPP01000046.1 GCA_900556615.1 uncultured Eubacteriales bacterium | reverse complement strand
GCTTAATACCTACACGACAGGGGGTACATTTACCGCAGGACTCATCAACGGTGAATTCAAGGAAGAATTTCGCCATATCGACCATACAGGTGTCTTCATCCATAACAATAAGTCCACCCGATCCCATCATACAGCCAAGAGAGGTAAGATTATCATAGTCAATAGCTGTATCAATAAGACTTGCCGGAATACATCCGCCGGAAGGACCGCCTGTTTGAGCTGCCTTAAACTTCTTTCCGTCCGGAACGCCGCCGCCGATATCTTCAACGATTTCACGAAGGGTAGTTCCCATCGGGATTTCAACGAGACCGGTGTGTTTGATTTTTCCTCCGAGAGCAAATACCTTTGTGCCTTTTGACTTTTCGGTTCCCATAGAAGCAAACCATTCGGCTCCGCGGAGAATTATCTGCGGAATATTGGCAAAGGTTTCAACATTATTTTCAACTGTAGGGGATTCATAAAGTCCTTTTACAGCAGGATACGGAGGACGGGGACGCGGTTCGCCGCGGTTTCCTTCGATGGAGGTCATGAGAGCGGTTTCCTCGCCGCAGACAAAAGCTCCGGCACCAAGACGAATCTCAATATCAAAATCAAAGCCCGAATCAAATATATTTTTGCCGAGCAAACCGTACTCATGCGCCTGATCAATGGCTATCTGAAGACGCTTAACGGCAATAGGGTATTCAGCTCTTACATAGACATAACCTTTTGTTGCACCTATGGCATAGCCTGCGATTGCCATAGCTTCTATAACACAATGGGGATCGCCTTCAAGAACTGAGCGATCCATGAAAGCACCAGGATCTCCCTCATCGGCGTTACATACAACATATTTCTGAGGCGCTTTATTAGGGGCACAGAGCGCCCATTTCCGTCCAGTGGGGAAGCCTCCGCCTCCGCGTCCGCGAAGACCGGAATCGCTTATGCACTTTATAACGTCGTCAGGTGTCATCTCTGTAAGAACTTTTCCAAGAGCTGCATAACCGTCCATTGCTATGTATTCGTCAATATTTTCCGGATCGATAACACCGCAATTGCGTAATACGACACGGTTCTGAGCTTTGTAAAAGGCGGTATCTCCAAGAGATACGTTTCCGCTTATTTCTTCGGCATCCTTGCTTCCCGTATCATTATATACAAGACGCTCTACTATACGTCCTTTCAGTAAATGCTCCGAGACAATTTCTTTTACATCCTCGGGAGTGACACGGCTGTAAAAGGTTCCGTCTGGATATACGATTACAACAGGACCGAGCGCACAGAGACCGAAGCATCCGGTCTGAACAAGTTTTATTTCTTCGGAAAGACCAAATTCTTCGATATTTTTTTCAAAAGCTTCTTGAATTTTTTTGCTTCCCGAAGAAGTGCATCCGGTGCCGCCACAAATCAGCACATGGGAACGAATCATTTTTTATACCTCCAAAAATTACGATTTATTAGCGGCAATTGTGTAATCGGATACAACTTTCCCGCCTTTTATATG
The DNA here is from genome assembly GCA_900556615.1 of uncultured Eubacteriales bacterium. GTDB lineage: Bacteria > Bacillota > Clostridia > Oscillospirales > CAG-272 > Colimorpha_A. Next base: position 7,441 of record USPP01000046.1, on the reverse strand, counting down.
CTCGTTGAAAACACGGTCGGCTTTTTCAGGGGTCATTTTGACATATGTGACCTTTTCTTTTCCTGCCTCAAAAATTTCAACAACCGGTTCAAACTGACAAATACCTATACATCCTGTCTGAGATACCGTAACTTTATCCGATAAATCGGAGCTTCCGGTAAGTTCAACGAATCTATTGAGTACCGGTCTTGCGCCGGCTGCGATGCCGCAGGTTGCCATTCCTACGACGATTCTGATTTCACCGGAGCCTTCGCGCAGGACGACTTTATTCTTCATTTTTTCCTTGATTGCCTGCAGTTCAGCCAATGATTTCATAATATTATTCCTTTCTGTTATATACAAAATATTTCAATAAAGGGCAGATGCCCGTTATTCAACGCTTTTACAGTAAATATATTCCCCAAGAAATTGAAACGTTTCAATGGGAAAAGTAGGGTATAGCTGTTTTAAAATTAAATTCCAAGGTTTTCGGAGTATTGCTCGCGCAGATTACTTTCAATCCAATTGATAACCTCGTAAGTGTTAAGTGGGACATTTTCCAAAATGTCTCTCAGCACGCGGGTATCAAGTTCAATTGGCATGGCGCCGGAATAGGTGTGTTTGAAATAAAAATCTACATTCGGATGTCCCTGTATTAAGGTTATCAGCGTTGAGACAGCGTCACCGAGCGGAGTAAAATCGAGATGTTTTTTATAAAATAATGCACGGACAACCGTGCCGTGGTCGGCAGGGAAGTCTGATTGAGGTTTCGATTCAATCGTAATTTTTCCTCCGGTTTGTTCCGCTTCAAGCTTTAACAACGGCAAACCCATTCCTACCTTTCTCGTGGTTCTGGTAGTATAGAAGGGATCCGTTACTGATTTTAATGTTTTTTCATCCATTCCGCATCCATTATCCTGAATCGTAATAAGGAGTATGTCGTCATTTTCATCAAGGATGATTTCGGTAAGAGTTGCTCCTGCTTTAACGGAATTTTCCGAAATGTCAAGTATATTCAGTGACAGTTCCTTCATGATTCTTGCCTCAGAAATTTAAAAAGATTTTTTCGTACAAGAGCGCTGCTGTAAGGCTCGTCATTCAATTCGAAATATTCGCTGCGTTCTTTAATGTCCCATAAACAGTGCGCGTCGGAACTTACGATTATTTTTTTACCGGAAATGTCGGAATTATTTGAATATTTCCCGATATGTACGGCATCGTTGATTTCCACGCAACTGAAATGCGGGGAAGGAGGGAAAAAGCCGAGTATTGCCAATATTCCGTTTGATTGACGGTCGATATGAGCTGGATAGCAGATCCCGCCATATGATTCTGCGAGAGGTACAGCTTCTTCAATAGGAATATCAGTAGCATTTGAAAGAAGATTATCAACATGTCCGATTACTTGGTCGTTTTCATCCATGATAAGCTGTTCACCGAAAATATCCGCCCTGTTTTTAACCGGAATAAGTCTTGAATCGATAAGCGTGTCAAAACGCAGTGCATCCTCAAGCTCCTCGAATAAGCAAACAAGGTGTATATCTTCTGCTGATGTAAGCTCCATACCTGCTATCGGTATAATACCGTTTTTCTTTGCGGTTATAAAGAAAGCGGGACAGTTCTTACAGGAATTGTGGTCGGTGAGCGCCATGATATTCAATCCGTTTATCACACCCATCCCGGCAAGATTGTTTGGTGTACAGTCATTATCGGCACAGGGAGAAAGACAGGAATGAAAATGAAGATCATAGTAGTAACGGTTCATATCAGCTTGTATAGCGTTACTGCTGTTTCATAAGCGTCAAATTTCGATGAAAGAATATTGACGCCTTTCGCTTCCGCTGTCTTTATGATATCCTCCGGAAGAGTAACTCCCTCTGCAAGAATAATACAGGCAACATCGGCAAGCGAAGCGACCGCTACTATATTTATATTGGACATAATCGTAATCCATGCGTCGCCGGCAGAGGCTCTTCCCATAACCCAACTCAGCAAATCGCCTATATATGCACCATTGATTTCACGGCTCCCGTCCGGTATGCAGACGGGAGACAGCGGACTGCTGTTTAATAGTTCCGATACCTTCATATCTGTTTTATACCTTTCCTGTCAAGCGTATGCTTACATGGTTATGTAAATATTCCGCCGAAAATGTTATTTTTCGAGTTTTTCTTCCTCGGATAACTGAATAAGCTTTTGACGAAGCAACAGTACACAGTCTTTGATATCGGCACTGTTTTTTATAACATCCTCCGCAAATGCGCGGCAGTTTGGTGCTCCGCAGGAACCACAGTCGATTCCGGGAAGCTTATCCTTAAGCTTCTGGATATCCGACATCATTCTCATGGATTCAGCCATGTTATCGCTTAAACGGGATATCGGGTGATAGACGGGAAGCTCGTTGAAAAAGAAATCGTCCGGAATATACTGTGCTTCATCTTTAGAGATAAAATTTTGTGAAACCGGAAGATATCTTCTGAGATTTTGAAGCCTTGCTTTTGCTATAAAAGGGTTTTGGACGGTCATTACGCCGCCTACACATCCGCCGATACAGGCATTAAGCTCGATGAATTCAAGAGGAGGGATATTGCTGTTTTCGATGAGGTCAAGTACTTTAATTACATTGTCTATTCCGTCAGCAGCAAGATAGTGGTCATTGAAAAGCGACGTTGCCTCGCCTCCCGATGAAGCCCAGCCGATTCCGATCATTCCGGATTCGGAAAGTGGCGGAGGATTGGTGCAGTTGTTCATTTTTCCGATCATAAGGAAATATAAATCACTTATCGATACTACTGCGTCTACAGCACTCTTATATCCGGCAAATCCATTTTTTACATAGCTGACTTTTGCAGGGCAGGGAGAAATAAAACAGACGCCGATTTCATCATCGGATAATTCCGGGTGCTGTTTTTTAGCTTTCCTTCTTGCAATATGAGCAGCAATCTCCATCGGCGGAAGCAAATGAGAAATATTGTCGCTGAGCGAAGGAAAACGCAAGCCGATAAGACGCAGAACAACAGGACATGCGGAACTTATCACCGGTTTTTTTATACCCTCGGTTTTCAGATATAAACGGGTATATGCCGATACAATTTCGGCTGCGGCAGAAACCTCATATACATCATCGAAGCCAATCTCAAGCAACCCCTGAAGGACGTAATCCACATCGTCGAGATTGTCAAACTGTCCGTAAAGAGTTGGGGCAGGAATTGCTATTTTCCATTTGAACCTGTCCATAGCCTCAAGCTTTGAGCAAACGGCTTTTTTGGCTTTATTCGGGCATACACGAATACATTCTCCGCAATCTATGCAGCGTTCCTGATTGATCTCGGCATGATGATTACGAATTCTGATTGCTTCGGTAGGACAATGTTTTAGGCAGGTAGTACAGCCGTTGCATTTTTTTACATCGAGGCAGACCGAATGTTCATATGAGTTCATAAGCACACTACCTTCCGGAGTTTTAATTCGGAATAAAAACCTTCATTGTGACAATGGTTCCAACACCGACTGTTGATTGAATATTCATATAATCGGTGTATCGTTTCATATTGGGAAGTCCCATACCGGCACCGAATCCCAATGATCTGATATTATCGGGAGCAGTGGAAAACCCCTCCTGCATCGCCTGACTGATATCTTTGATTCCCGGTCCGTGATCAGTAAGAACGATCTCTATGTAATCCTCTGTGACGTTGACATCTGCTGCTCCGCCGCCTGCGTGGATTACCATATTGATTTCGCCTTCATACATTGCAATAGAAACACGCCTGATTATTTCGGGAGATAAACCAAGCTGCCTTAAATCCTTTTTGACTTGTACCGACGCTTGACCGGCAGAAGTGAAATCGGATCCGTCTACGTCAAAGTGAAAGGTAAGTCTATCGTTCATGTTGCAACCTTATTACCGATAAGTCCGTTGCTGTACAGGATTCCGCATGCTTCATACAAACGCATTTTTGTTGCGAGCAGGACAATCCCGTTTTCCTCTGCTAACGCAATCATTTCGCTGTTCGGCATTTTTGTGCGCACGAATACTATACACTTCATATCCATCATTTCAGCAGTGCGGATAACCTGTGAATTAACAAGACCTGTAAGAAGGACCGCTTGATCCTTGACATACGCAAGAACATCGCTCATCATATCGCTTCCGCAGGCGGAAAAGACCTCATTGGAAATTTTTTCTTCACAGCACAGGACATCAGCGGAGAGCAGTTCTTTTATGGTACTGATTTTCATGCGGTAACTTTCCTTTCTCAGACGTTTGGGATATTATCTGTATTTTGCAAGTATTTTATCTACGTCATCGGCTGAAAGACGTCCGTAGACTTCTTCGTTTACGGTCAGAACCGGCGCGAGTCCGCAGGCTCCGATACAGCGGCAGGCAGTGAGACTGAATTTCCCGTCCGGGGTACATTCGTCAGCACCGATACCGAGTTTTTCGGAGAGCCTATCAAAAATTTCTCCTGAGCCTTTTACATAGCAGGCAGTTCCGAGACAGACGGAAATGTTGTTTTCTCCTTTGGGGGAGAGAGTGAACTGAGCGTAGAAAGTAGAAACGCCGAATACTTTTTCAACCGGGACATCCATCCCGTCGGCTATCGCTTTCTGAACCTCGGCAGGAAGATATCCGTAAATATCCTGCGCTGCCTGCATGACCGCCATCAAACGGCTTTTATCATGCTTGTTTTGCTCAATAACCGCATCAAGCTTATCTTTTTGCTCTGCGGTCCCCTTAAAAGGGTAATTGCTGATTTTCTTTTGCACTTATCATGACCTCCGTATTGTATTCTTCAGTACGATATAATTGAGCAGTAAAGTGTACGATATTAAATATGCACATATACTTATATCAGAAATAGTATATCACATATGTAATAAATAATCAATAGTTTTTCACAAAAATATATACTGATGATATTAAAAAAGACACTTTTTGCGCCATTAACAAAGAGATTATGCGGAAACAGAAAATAATATGTAATAATCTGTATTGTAAGAAAAAATCAGTGCATAAAGCTATTCCCAATCGGTATATGCGATAAAACATCTCTTTCCGGCTTTGTTTGTGATTCGGCTGAACAAAGCCGGAAAAGCCATGAAAGACTTGACGACAGCAAATGAATGTGATATACTATACACTATTATTGCGGAAACAAATCTCTTCCGCAGGATACAGCGAAAGGATTTATCAATGATAACAGTCACAGATCTAACGTTTCAATTCGGGGGACAACTCCTTTTCAAGGATGTTGACCTAAAATTTACTCCTGGGAATTGCTATGGTATAATCGGCGCGAACGGTGCTGGAAAATCGACCTTTTTGAAGCTCCTTTGTGGTGAGCTTGAGCCTACGCACGGAAGCGTTTCTATCCCGGATACGGTGCGCATGTCGGTGCTGAAGCAGGATCATTTTGCCTATGACGGTTTTTCTGTTCTTGATACCGTTATTCAGGGGAATATGCGCCTTTATAATATAATGAAAGAAAAAGAGGCAATATACGAAAAGGTTGATTTTTCCGATGAGGACGGGATGCGCGCTTCCGAGCTTGAGGGAGAGTTTGCCGAGTTAAACGGATGGGAAGCGGAAGCAGATGCTTCAAAGCTGCTTCAGGGGCTTGGAATATCGGAAGCCCTGCTTTATGAATCGATGTCAACTTTGAGGGAGAGTGAAAAAGTAAAGGTTCTTCTTGCTCAGGCTCTTTTCGGGAATCCTGATATAATCCTTCTTGACGAGCCTACAAATGGTCTTGACATCAACGCCGTTACTTGGCTTGAAGATTTTCTTGCCGATTATTTCGGAACGGTGTTAGTTGTGTCACATGACAGACATTTTCTGAATAATGTCTGTACGAATATTGTTGATATTGACTATGGTTCAATAAAAATGTATGTCGGTAATTATGAGTTTTGGTATGAATCAAGTCAGCTAATGCAAAGACTTATCAAACAACAGAACAAGAAAAACGAGGATAAAATCAAAGAGCTTCAAACTTTTATTTCTCGGTTTTCGGCAAATAAATCAAAATCCCGTCAGGCAACATCCAGAAGAAAGCTCCTTGATAAGCTTACGGTAGAAGAAATGCCGGCGTCAAGCAGAAGATATCCTTTTATCGGGTTTGATATGGATAGAGAAGCGGGTAAGGATATTCTTGCGGTTTCCGAACTTACAAAATCGGAAGATGGGCGCTGTCTTTTTAAAAACCTGAGTTTTACAGTGACAAAAGGTGATAAAATTGCTTTTGTTGGTAATGAGACGGCAATCACTGCTTTGTTTAAAATCCTTATGGAAGAGTCGGGAGCGGATTCGGGGAGCTTTAAATGGGGAATCAGCATAACGACATCTTATTTTCCGCATGACAACACGTCATATTTTAATAACTGCACCGATTCCATCCTGGATTGGATGAGACGTTATTCAAAGGATCAGACCGAAACTTATCTTCGTGGTTTTCTCGGAAGAATGCTTTTTTCAAACGAAAGTGTTTTCAAGCCGGTAAATGTTCTTTCGGGTGGGGAAAAGGTACGGTGTATGTTTTCGAGAATGATGCTGTTTGGTTCCAATGTTTTGCTTCTTGACCAGCCGACCGATCATCTCGACCTTGAGTCGATTACTGCGGTTAACAACGGTTTATCCTCTTTCAAGGGCAATGTTCTTTTTACTTCACACGATTATGAGATTGTGAACACGGTTGCCAATAGAGTTATTGAGATTCGCGATGACGGAGGCTTTACCGACCGAAGCGGTAATTACGACGATTTTGTAGAATACAAAAAACAGCTTGGGTGCCAGAGTATAACACTTTAACGGTTAAGAGGGAACCTTTTAATCGAAATGACGTCGAAAACGGTTGAATTTTGTTTTTAAGAAACAAATTTATAACAGTTAACGGGAGATTTGTTTTATGGATTCATTAAAAACAGCAGAGCTGTTCTGCCGGAGACATTTTAGAAAATGGAAGTCAATGGTTTTTCAGGCATTGCTTTTTTCTGCTTTTTTTGCTTTTATGGAATTATTTTTTCATATAACAGAGGAGCTTGATTTTACCTCAAGATTTATATATCCCATCTTATTCAGTCTTCCACTCGGTTGCTTTTTTACAGGGATATATTCCTTTTTTTCGGAAAAAATCAACTGTATTCTCAGTACCGTGACAGCTTGTTTAACTTCGGTATGGTTTTGTACACAAATATGTTATTCAAGCGTCTTTATGACTTATATGGAAACGACCAAGATGACAATGGCGGGAGACGCGGCGGAGCATTTCGGCGGAGAGATGAAGGACGCGATTATATCAAACATTCCGGAAATTATTGCGCTTGCTCTTGTAACCGCGGTGTTTTCTCTTGTGCTGTTCGTTTATTTAAAGCCTGCAAAAAAGTCTCCGGTGCTTTGCGGAACGGCTCTTGTCGTATGTGTTGTTCTTCATTTGTTTTGTCGGTTTGCCTTGTCGGCGGG
>USPP01000045.1 GCA_900556615.1 uncultured Eubacteriales bacterium | reverse complement strand
CCTACCGGATGGCGATTGACCGATATCTTGCCGAACCCGCCGCTTATCGGTTCGATCCTATCTGGAAAACCGAGCTTGAAAGCGTAAGCCACCGCGACTACTGCACCGGATATTATTTTGATGATCCGATGAAAAATGCACAGACTGTGGAAAATGCCGGCTATGTCCGCGAAAAAGCTTATATCGGCGTCGTGGAAGCTTTCGATCCTATCACTCGCCGGGCTTCTGTTATCCAGCGTAATAAAATCTCCGCCGGAGAAATTGCCGAGCTGATCAGCCCCGGCTTTCCCGGAAAGCCCTTTACTGTTCAGAATCTCAGAGATGAAGCCGGAAAGCCGATTTCCTCAGCGCCTCATCCGCTTATGCATTTTTCCCTCCCGCTCCCCTTTGAGGCGAAAGCAGGAGATATTATAAGAAAGTAACATACTTTAAGACATCACTGCCTTTAAGACATCACCGCAGAATTAACGGCTTGCGCCCTGACGGCATATCTGCCTGCCCATTTCCCGTCGTCACACTTCACAAATTTCGTCAGCAGAGGAGTCGCTTCTGCCTCCTTAATTGATTTCGTTTAACGAAAAATACGAGTACACATCTGTACTGTCAGAACCCGTCAGCCTTGCCTTCCTATTTCAAGATATTTTAACGATGCCGGGCAATCCATCTGCCCGAAAGCTCCGTTGATGATTGATTCAGGGAATCTCTAATAATTCAGTGTACATAGACGGTAAAGAGATTTTTTCGTCAGTCTAAACAAAAATTCCACAGGCAGAGTATACATCTGTCAAGGATTTTTGTGACGAATGACGGAAAACAGATCGAGCCGGATTTGGGCAGTGAATTTTTAGTGGTGCTCTTATATCAATACCAAGTCGACTGCATGAATTAAACGGAAAAAGCGCTCGTTGTGAACCTTCTTTTCTTATTTTAACGTTAATGTTTTTAAATCAAGACTTCATCTGATAAATTTTAATTGACAAATTACTATATTGCATTTATAATTAAGTAAATATAACTGAAAAAGTTGAAAAGTTTCCAATGAGTTTAACGTTAAAGTAAGACTCTATAGATAATTATATAGACATTTTAACGGTTTGTCAATACTTTTTTTAAAAAAATAGGGAATTTCGCATAATTTCAAAGCAATATAGGAATGAATTAAAAATGAAAAACAACGTCACGATAAAAGACATAGCCAACGAACTAAATTTATCTGCAACTGCAGTCTCAAGAGCTCTTCGGAACATGCCGGATATTTCGGAGGAAACCCGCAAAAAAGTAAGAGAACAGGCAAAAAAAATGAATTACAGCAAAAATTATCTTGCCAGCACTCTCAGAACCCGCAGTTCCAATATCATCGGTTTAATCATGGATATCCGAAACCCGGTTTACACGGGGATGTATCAAGGGATTGAAGACGTGTGTAAGGAAGAGGGATATATCATCCTGTTTTCAACGTCGAATGAAAGAGCAGCAGATGAATGGAAAGCCATTGAGGCAATGTACAGCCATCAGGTGGACGGCATCATCCTTTGTCCGACACTTGAAAACACCGAAAACATAAAAAAGCTCCAAGAGCTCGGCATCCCCTTTGTCCTGATCGGTCGAACCTTTGATGAAGAAGGAGTTCACAGTGTTGTTACAAGCGATCTTCAGGGAGGGTACCTGGTATGCTCCCATCTTTTATCAAAAGGCTATAAAACCTTTCTGTATATGACTGTACCGCTTAACTGCGCGCCTGCAATAGACCGCTATAAGGGCTTTTGCCGCTGTATGGAGGACAACGGAATTCCTCATTCAGCCTTGACAATATGCGAATGCCTCCCGACATGGAAGGATACCTATAGCTATATGAAAAATCTGCTCGACAGCGGATTCCGCTGTGACGCTGTTTTCACTTTCAACGATGTCATGGCTACCGGAGTGCTTAAATGCCTGAATGAACACTCCGTCAAGGTGCCTGAGGAAATTGCCGTAATCGGATATGATAACATAGACAGCTGTGAGCTTGCGCATCCAGGTCTTTCGACAGTCGATATTCTCGCTTATCGGCAGGGGCATGACGGAATGACGATGCTCCTCGATCTTCTTCATAACAAAGAAATTCCGGCAGATAAGCACCGCATTTCATATCCTCCTAATATTGTAATACGGCACTCCACTTAAATATAAGACAATACCACCGGGTACACAGCTAACGCTTTATTACGCATTTGCTTGCCTTTATTCCGTCATACTTCACAATTTTCGTCGGCAGAGAAGTCACTCTTGCCTCCTCATTGGTATTGTCTGACGAAAAATCCGGCGGCGCAACTGCACGACAATCACTGTGCGGTATTGCCATAAGCTTTTCTCCGCATAATCCCTACCCTTGAGACAACCGCATCGGCAGCAGGAAGGAAAGGCGCCTAACCGCTTGATGCCATATATTGCGGATGATATCCATCATACCGATAAAAAGGAAATCCACATTATGATATATCTTAACTCTTTTCGTCTGCCCACAACGGCTGAGGAGGAATTCTTTTTTACCCCGCCGCCCTTAAATCCGAATTTCAAAATGAAAAATTTCCGAACCGTATACGAAACGAAATATCCTTTTCATCTGTTCGACTTCAGAGAGCTGCCGGAGCTTACATTCAAGGACATAACCGTCTTTTGCGGAAACAACGGAAGCGGAAAAAGCACCGTCCTCAACGTTATTTCGGAAAAATTACATCTCCCACGAAGCACCCCCTATAACAGAAGTGACTTTTTTGACGATTATACCGAGCTGTGCAGCTTCAAGCTTTCAGGCGACATTTCGGAAGACAGCTGCATCATAACCAGCGATGATGTCTTTGACAGGGTTCTTGATATCCGCCGTATCAACCTCGGTATTGACAACCGAAAATCCGAACTGATACAAGAATTTATCTCCGAACGAAATAATGCACGGGAATCCTCCAATCATCTTGCCGGAATTGACGATTACGACAGATGGAAAAAAGCCGCCGATATGAGAAATAAGCACACCACGCAGTCTCAGTATATCCGCTCGAACCTGAAGCGTAATATTCGGGAATGCTCGAACGGAGAAAGCGCTCTGTCCTATTTTATTGATCAGATAGCAGACGGAGGACTCTATCTGCTCGACGAGCCGGAAAACAGCCTTTCTCCGTCCAATCAGCTTCAACTCAAATTTTTTATAGAGGACTGCGTGAGAAATCACAACTGCCAATTCATACTATCCACGCATTCCCCATTTCTGCTTTCTCTTAAATATGCCAAGATATACGATCTTGACGCCGTACCGGTTGAATCGGTAAGAAGCTGGACCGAGCTTGCCTGTGTGAAAGCTTATTATGATTTTTTCCGTGAACACATGGAGGAATTTCATTAGGAAATCGCTGAATCAACCGACTATTGCAGATTTCCGAGATAATTTTTTGAACGGAAAGAAAAACGCAGGTATATGGTTAAGGCAACAACGTCGGATTCTGACGATACAGCCGCGTAGTTATGTTTTCGTCAAACAACGCCAATTGAGGAGGCGGGAGCGGCTCCTCTGCTGACGAGATTTTTTAAAGTATGTGGGAAACCGACAAGCAGATTGCCATCAAGGCGCAAGCTGTGAACCCGGTGGTATCACCTTAATGATTCCCGATGTGCACTACCCGCAAAAAGATATGTGCGAAAAATACAGAGAGCGAAAATCAGGTGTGCGTCAGACTCTATAACCGGTTCCGAAATTCCCACTGTTCCACAAACCGCCGTATAAGCGTTCGCTGTATGAGCGTATACTATTAAGGCAATACCGCGGGTACACAGCTAACGCCTTTATTGCGCATTTGCTTGCCTTTATTCCGTCAACCTTCACAGTTTTCGTCGGCAGAAGAGTTACTCTTACCTCCTCAATTGGTATTATCTGACGAAAAATCCGGCGGCGCAACGACACGACAATCACTGTGCGGTATTGCCTCAATAAAATTTTATGCTCTTATCAATGAAAGACGGCGAAAATATTCGCTCTTGACTTGTTGCCGCCAAAGCTATATAATAGTTATAATAGTTGTAACAATATCAACAATACCGAAAGGAAAACACGATATGATCACAAAGAAAATTCCTAAAAGATCGGAGGTTCGCAAAGAAGATACTTGGGCAACCGAAGATATTTTTGAAAACGACGCCGCATGGGAAAGGGCGTTTGCCGACGCGGCAAAATATCCGGAGTTGATTTCTTCTTATAAAGGCAAAATAGGCAAATCCTCAGAGGCTCTGCTGAGCTATTTGAAGCTCAATGATGAAGCAGGAATCGCACTTGAAATGCTTCACGGCTACGCTCATCTGAAAAGCGATGAGGATACCGGAAATTCCGCTTATCAAACCATGACGGGAAAGTTCATGAGCTGGTATACCTCTCTCGCCGCTGCCGACGCCTTTTCAAATCCCGAGATTATCTCGGTTTCGGATGAAGATATGGAAAGATTCTATAGGGAGCAGCCGGAGCTTATGCTTTATCGCAGAATGCTTGATAAAATCAGAGCCAAAAAGGCACATACTTTGCCTGAGGCGGAAGAAAAGCTCCTTGCTTCCGCTTCTGAAATGGCAGGCGCTTCCTCAAAAACCGGTTCTTCTTTCCGAAACGCAGATTTAAGGTTTCCCGACGTACTTGACAGTGAAGGCAACCCGCATCAGCTCACACAGGGTTCTTATATTCCGTATGTGGAAAGCTCGGACAGAACGCTGAGAAAGAATGCTTTTGAGACTCTTTATCATACCTTTGAAAGCTTCAGAAATACCGCCGCTTCCCTTCTTGACGGTCAGATGAAACAGCTTAAATTTTTCTCTCAGGCAAGAGGCTATAAAAGCGCTCTTGAAGCCTCTCTCTTTCGTACCGAGGTACCAAAGGAGGTTTATTTCAATCTTATTGATACTGTTCACCGGAACATGGGGCATATGCACAGGTATATGAAGCTCAGAAAAAAGCTGATGGGACTTGACGAGCTTCATATGTACGACATATATCCCACGCTCGTATCGGAGGCGGAGAATAAAATTACCTTTGACGAAGCAAAAGAAACCGTTCTGAAGGCAATTGAGCCGCTCGGCAACGAATATGTGCAAACCGTTCGTCATGCTTTCAACGAACGCTGGATCGATGTCTATGAGAACGAAGGAAAGCGCGGCGGCGCCTATTCTGCCGGATGCCGACCTCATCCCTATATTCTTCTCAATCATGAGGACAGTTTGAACAGTATGTTCACTCTTGCTCATGAGATGGGACATGCTATGCATTCTTATCTTTCGATGAAGAATCAGCCCGCTGTGTATTCCGATTACGTTATTTTTGTTGCCGAGGTTGCCTCCACCTGCAATGAGGCGCTTTTGATGTCATATCTTCTCGAAAAAACGCAGGATAAAAAGCAAAGAGCCTATCTCATCAACTACTTCCTTGAGCAATTCAGAACCACCCTTTACCGACAGACCATGTTCGCGGAATTTGAGCTTAAGATGAGTGAGATTGTAGAATCGGGAGGGGTTCTCACTGCCGATGAGCTCTGTAAGCTGTATCATGAGCTTAATGTCCTGTATTACGGCGATGACGTTGTAATAGATAAAGAGATTGATATGGAATGGGCAAGAATCCCCCACTTTTTTATGAATTTCTATGTTTTCCAATACGCAACAGGCTTTTCTGCGGCGATGGCGCTTTCAAAAAAGATTCTCACGGAGGGCGAATCCGCCGTCAAAGACTATCTCGGTTTTCTTTCGGGCGGCTGCTCTAAAACACCCATTGAGCTGCTCCGCGGCGCCGGCGTCGATATGACCACTCCTGCACCCATAAAATCCGCTCTTGACACCTTCGGTGAACTGATTACCGAATTGGAACAGCTTATGAAATGAAAAAAGAGAAAAAACGGTTTCCCACATCATAAAAAACACGGGGCTGTCTCATGGCATTAACAACTCATGAACGCTATGTACAATCCTAATAAAAAAATCAAGGGCATATAGAAAATACCCTTGATTTTTTTGTTACTTTTGTATATGGTTCTATCTCAAAAATTCAATTTGAGATGAAACTGTGTTTTCTTATGATTAAGGCAATACATATTTATTCACAGTCGCTCGTTCAACATTTAACCGCAAAAGCCTCTATAGAACTACCTGTGCAGTCTATCTTCCGCCGGAAAGATCGTTGACTGTTTATTCTGTGACTCCCTAAATATTCTGTAGCAATAAGTACGGAAGATTTTCGTCAGTTTAAGCAATGATTCTCACCTCAGGAGCCTCTGTGAAGAATTTCTACAACGAATGACGGAAAACATCTCGAACCGGTTTTGGGCAGTGATTTTTTGGAGGTACCCTTATTATATTTTCGACTCGTTTTTGTCCGTGTCACCGGAAACAGTCTCTTCGACAGTCTTTTTCTTCTTTTTCTTTTTTGTCAGTCTGTCAATGATATACTGAGCACCCACTTCCCCGCTTGAGCCGAGGTTATAGAAGTATTCATGCTTCAGCTTATCTATTTCTCCGCTGTATTCATCCTGATGAGAGATGAGATATTGTACCGTATCGTTAATATCCCGAACCTCCTCCTTCTCTATTGTCTTTCCGATCTGTGTACGGGCGGTTATATCAAAGGGCTTGATTTTTATCTTTTTATAGGCTTTATTGACTACCTTCATCTGCGTGTTAATGAATAGCGTAGGCTTATCGGTAGTAAAGCTGAACTCGAAAGCAATCGCCGACCAATCGGTAATAAGCAAATCGGCTGTATATACCGTAACATTCGATGAAAAGTCGGTTTCTATCATAAAATCGTCGCTGAACCGCTCCTGATATTTTCCGATGATTTCCTTCATTCTCACCGGAAAACGACGCACATACTGCGGATGAGGCCGAATCACTATCTTATAGCCCTTTCCGCAAAGACCGTCTATCAAGCCGTCAAGACAGGAATCCATTATATTGTCATACTGCCATGACGGGGCAATCAGGACGGTGGGCTTTTCGTTCGGAGTCTTATCTGAAGCCTCATAGGCGGCAATCATATTGTCTATCAGGCCGTAACCGCACTCGATTATCTTCTTTTTCTTTGTTCCGCGAAGCTCCTCAAGGGCTCTGATCTCCTCGGACTGCGCCGGACTTACCGTAAAAATCGTATCAAAATAATCAAATGCCCCGGTGCGATAGGTCATATTAAGACTGGAACAGGCATGGTCAAGATAGATATACTCCACATCTTTTCTCACCTTGGAACGCTTTATATGATATTTTTCAAGATCGGGCGTAGTCATCACCACAATATCCGCTTCGACCTTCATCATCAACGATATAAGCCGATTTTCGTCTACATAATACGGAATGATTCTTGGCTCGTCCTTTTGAAAAATCGCATCGTCGGGATCGCTTGTAACATAATGGATCGTAAGCTTTGAATTTCTGAGGATTGCCTCGATGATATTCGCAAAATACTTATAATATCCGCTTCCCTCGGAATAAAACATCAGTTTCATACGCTCAAGGTTTTCGGAACGGCAAAACTGCTTATAATATTTTTTAGCGAGCTTCCTGTTTCTCTTTTGTATGACGCGCTCGGCAGCCACCTGCGCTTTCATCTCTTCAAGCGCTTTATAGTCAATATATTTCTTCGGATCATAGATAAGATTCACAAGATACATAACACCGATGGCAAAAAGATTTCCCCATGCCCAATAAAGCCCTACGCCGGCAGGAACAATAAAGGCAAAATAAGTAGAAAAGGCAATCATGAAAATTGTCATCCCCCACTGGGAAAGCTTACTCTGCTCTATCTGAAGAACGTTGATACGGTTCTGAATCCAGCACAGAAGGAAGGCAGTAAGTCCCGCAAGCACCGGAACCAGAAATAAAAGATCGATATGTGTGATGCTGGGAACAGCAGCAAGATTGATACCGAGAAAATCCATTTTCAATCCCTGCACTGCCTCTATCACACTGTCTCCGAAAGAGGCAAAGCTCCCGGCATACGCGGGATCTGAAATAAGCTCAACCACCTTAAGCTGAGCCGTAGAACCGAGTGCTTCCACAGTAGTTCCGCTAAGCTCCGCTGCCTTTTCAACAAGAGCGGTTATGGTATCGGCAGGGATATGAAGCAGATGCTTAAGCGGCTTGTATACCACATCAATAAGGCCCAAAATAATCGGAAGCTGAAGCAAAAGCGGCCATACGCCCGCCATCGGACTGTATTTTTCTTTTTTATAAAGGGCGTTCTGCGCGTCGTAATAGGCATCCTTGTCATCAATATACTGATATCTCAGAGCTTCAAGCCGGGGCTTCATTTTCACCATCTTAATGGAATTTTTCTGGACAAGAAGCGAAATCGGGAACATAATTACCTTGGTAAGCAGCGTAAAGACGATTATGGCAACACCGTAATCTTTTATCAAAAGCCAGCAGAACCGCATGAGATAGCCAAGCGGAACGCCTATTATCGTATTGATAATTTCCATTGGATTCTCCGAATTTTATTTTAATAGGATTTATCGCTTTCTCTCTGAAGGTAAATTGGGCAGACAGAAATCTTTCTTCGGAGAGATAAGCAAAATAAGGCAAAACAGTGACTCACTCTGCCCTCGTTCATAAAGCTTTATGCTCATTTACGGAAATGCGGAGCATTCTTTTACGAAGCAGCCCCATATATTTCCGAAAACCATAACGCATAACAAAGCATGTCTTCGGAAAAATTTTCCGTCAGGAAAGTTTTTTAAGCTCAGGATAATAGGAAAAAAACGCTTTAGCTTTTATATTTTCCGTCAAGACATAAGGGTTGTCCCAATATCTTGAGTCATAGGAAGCCGTCCTGTTATCTCCGAGAACAATAACCATACCGGCAGGAACCGTAATTTCCGGATAATCGTCATCGGAAAAGCAGGAAACATATTCCTCTGTAATCGGCTCTCCATCGATGTATACGACTCCCCTCCGCATCATAAAGCGCTGACCGCCG
>USPP01000044.1 GCA_900556615.1 uncultured Eubacteriales bacterium | reverse complement strand
CGATATACGCCTTGACCTCGCCTTCTCCCCACCAATAACGCGATAGCGTTGAAAGAGCAAGAAAAGTTCCGATATACTGACCACTTCCGTGTACATTATCCAATATCACATAATCACGTCCGACAACCGTTGTCTCCTCACGTCTCCACAGAGCGTGAAAATATCCGGTATTTTCAGGAAGAGTATCCCGCAGACAGTAATCAATTTGATAGAAAAAGCCGCCGATATCGCATGGATGCTGATTTTCTACGGTAATTCTTGCTTTTCTGGCAAAGGGCATCGGAATATAGCAGTTCATACCGCGCAAAGGATTTACATTGATAAGAGCGGAGTTTACCGTATAGCTTTCACCGAAGCCGAGACAGAAAAAATCTCCGAGAGGGGCTTCAACCGAGGGCGAATCCTCTCCGTCCCAATACATTCTCAGAACAAGATCACGAAGCACAAAGCGGTTTGCCTCCGAGGTCTTATCGGTAACCGTAATCCATATATGATTGATTACGCCGCAGCCCTCTATTTCGGCAAGCTCTGCCGTCTCTCCTGCTTTAAGCGTAATGCACGGTGAGCCTTTTCTACCCGCTCCGAGACAGCTCGCGCTTTTTCCGCCGCCTCCCTTTTCTCCCCTCGGATTCTCTGCATTGATCGTTCTTGAGCTTTCATTCGTGATTACCGGAAGCGTAGCGACGCTGTTAAAAAATATCTCGTTCATTCTCTTTCTCCTCTTTCTATGTTTAAAACGGAATCGCTTCTCTGTGCGAGACGACGATGTTGCTTCTCTCGGTAGCAAATTTTATAGCATCAGGAACCGTCTTTCCCGCAATATACTCGCTGATAAAGGTCGCGCCAAAGCAATCTCCTGCACCGACGGTAGAGACAACCTTTACGTCCTCCGGTTTTCCCGATTCAAACAGCCTTCCCGAACGGGTGTCAAGCACCTGTGAGCCTTTTTTGCCAAGCGTATATACCACAAGATGAAGATTCGGATATTTCTCAGCCACCGCAAACGGGAAAGAAGCTCCCGTATTTTCAATCAGCTCCATGTCGTACAAATAATGCGCTTCCTCATCGCTTATTTTCACAATCGTGGATTTCTCCATACAGAGAGAAACCGATTCGCGATCAAAGCAGTCCTTTCTTATGTTGATATCACAGAAGATTTCCGGGAAGCAGCAGCCCTCAAGTATCTTCAAAAGGGATGACCTCGATTTCTCAGAACGCTGGATCAGGGTATTAAAATAAAACACATCGGGAGACAGTGCTTTTATTTTTTCAATCATCTCTTCCTCTGCCTCAATATTATCGTAAGCGGTATCGCACAGGACATTGTAGCAAGGAACTCCCGCGCTGTCCAAGGTAACGATACATGCTCCGGTAGGACGCCGGTTCTTTTGAATATAATCTGTCCTGACTCCGTGCTTCTTCGCCATATAAAGCGCCTTCTCGCCAAGCTCGTCTTCTCCTACGGCGGAAATTAAATAAGTCTCGTTTCCGAGATGGGAAAGATGAGCGCTGAAATTAAAAGGAGCGCCGCCGATTACCTGCTCATCGGGATATACATCCCAAATTATCTCTCCGAACACCAATGCTTTCATAACTATTATCCTCTCATCTTGTTTATTACGGAATTGTATCTCATTTAAGGGCGCCTTTAAAATTCACTGCCCAAATCCGGCTCGGGTTGTTTCCCGTCATTCGTCACAAAAATTCTTGACAGATGGATACGCTGTCTGCGGAATTTTGGTTTTGACTGGCGAAAAAATCTCTTTGCCGTCTATGTACATTGAATTATTAGAGATCCCCTTAAGGAATCACCGAATCCATCGGATATGCAGATTCCCGAGATGAATTTTTGAATGGCAAGGCAAAAAAACACAGAAATATGGTTCATATTCAAGGGTTTCTAAGGATGTCGAGCAATAAATCATCCGCTGACGTTTTATTCAGTGATTCCTTAAAGCAATACCGCCCGGTGCATGGCTAACGCCTTTGTTGCGCATTTGCTTACATCTTTTCCGTCATACTTCAAAATTCAGTCGGCAGAGAAGTCGCTCTTGCCTCCTCAATTTATATTGTCTGACGAAAAATCTGGCGGCGCAACTGCACAACAATCATTGCGCAGCATTGCCTTAACACAGCGGGACTGCCCACTCAGGCAGGACAGTCCCATAAAATCCGCTTTTTTATTCCTCATCGAGTTTTGCAAACGCTTCATTTAAATCCTCTACGGAAGAAATAAAGCTACTTTCGTACTTTTTATAATAAGATGCAAAATTTTTGCTCTTCGCCTCTATAAGCGTGCGAAGAATTCTTGACATGAGATTTGTACTTTCGCAATACACCCATCCGGTATCAAGCAGGAAATTCTGACGAATAAGATCAAGCATCTGCACACTTTCTTCATCACGTGAATATCTTCCCTTAAGCGCCATCTCATAATACTGTTCTATCACAGTATCGCGGCTCACCGCACACATCACCTCAAGCACCGCTCCTGCTGCCGCTCTCTGCGCGGAGGTTTTGGGAATGGCAAATATCGTTATCTGGTCATGTCCGAAGGTATAATAATCATCCTGAGCTTCATTATATTTAGGATAAGGTATAATTCCGTAGTCCGAGCTCATATCTCTCATCTCATAGCTCTCACAGTTATAAAGCCAGCTCTGTGAGAAAATGATTTTTTCCTGTGAGAACAACGTAGCAAGATAATCGGGATCCTGCTTGTTAAGAACACCTTCTGTCTGCCAGAAAAGGGTATAGAGCTTATCGACGACATCAGCATATTTATCGTAATTAATGCATATCTCCGCCTCACCCTTATCATTTATCGTAATCGTAGGAATATCGAAAGCGCTGGTATAAGCGTCAACTCCAAGATAATTATTCAGACCAAGCCCGTAAAAATCATTTTCATCCCGTAACCCATCGCTGTTGAGATCATTGTAAATATCCTTGACAATATTCAGCATCGTATCATAAGTCCAGGTTCCGTCCGATACCATATCATAAGGATTTTCTATCTGATATTCATTTACAAGATTCTTATTGAAGAAAGTAACGAAAAGGAAGCGTGTAGCCGATGTTGCAATGTCTCCGGTAATTGTATAAAGCTTGTCCCCAATCTGGGATTTCTCAATATAGTAGCTCGACCAATAATCTCTCGAAGTATCCAGGTTTTCCACGTCATAAAGATTCATGAAAAGACCGTCTGTCGCAAGAATACTTGATCCGTAATAACTTGAAGCATAAATATCATAGGTGTCGTCGTTGCCGCTCACGACTGTTTGTATCAAAGTGCGCCCGCCGTGTTCATCTGTTTCTTCAACCTTATAATTTTCGATGGTAACGCCAAGTTTTTCTTCAACATACTCCTGTCTTCTGTATACCGAAGCAAGAATAAAGTCATCCGGCTCCTTTCCGTCCTCCGTCTCCACTGTTATCTCGTTGGCATGACGCTGATGCGCACGGCTCATAATCCGCACAACGGTGCCCTCCGCAATGTCGATATCATCGAAGCGGGACATATCCCAGTCGTTGTCTGTTATCACATCGCTGCCTCCGGCGGTACCATTCCCATCGTCGGTTTCATTCGGCTTTCTCTTCTCTGTGCAAGACGCAAGCGCCAATGCAGACGCAAGAATTGACATAACCAAAATCAGAATAACTGCCTTTTTCATTTTCTTTTTTTCCTTTCATAAATAATAATTTGATTTTAGACAATACCGCACAATTCTGGCGGTACAGATGCGCAATCGTATTTTTCGTTAAACGATACGAATTGAGGTGGCAAGAGGGACTCCTCTGCCGATGAAATTTGTGAAGGATAATGCTAATAATTTCATGTTCATAGATGGCAAAGAAATTTTCTCGTCAGCCAAAACAAAAATTCCGCAGGTAAAGTATATCTGTCAAGGATTTTTGTAACGAATGACGGAAAACAGATCAAGCCGGTTTAGGTCAGTGAATTTTTAGAGGCGCAAGCCGTAAACCCGTCGTGCTGCCTTATCTGTTTCGCCGGATTGATCCGTCAAAGCTCCGGATAGTCCCCCGCTTCTTCCGTTTTTCTGTCTCGGAAAGAGGTTTTATCATAAAGAATACCGCTCTACCTGTTTTGATGCAAATGTTTGACCGTGTATTCTCCAAACCGATTTCCCAAAATTACCATGCTCGCAGCGTCATAATGAGCATAATCGCTGTTATCCTGATCATATGTCAAATCATAGGTCGAAAAATAATACCCGTTCTCATAATCTGAGGCATATTTTTCCTTTACGGCATTAATCTGAGCATATCCCTGCCAATAGCGGCTAATACCCGCCTGAATAACCGCCATGCCGTTCTCCGGCATATTATCGCTGAATTTTGATTCGAATTTGTCGATCAGGCTTTCAAATAAATCACCGTATTCCGAAGGATATGCCGTATCCGCTTCTCCCTGCATCCAGCAAAAAGAAATGATTTCGACATGTCCCCCATCCTTTTCAAGAAGACGAATCTCATTCTCCGTAAATATCAGCAATTCATCATACATCCTCCCGCCCGGAGAAGAAAGAGGATTCCAATCGCTGTGCAGCGAGGAACCGCCGGCAGCACATTTAATAATGTAGAAATCCTCTTCCGGATATATCTTGCTGAGATACTCGGCAAGCCCCACCTCCGGACCGAAGCATGTCTGTTTATAAAGACCGTATCCGAATGTAACCTGTTTAAAGCTGTTTTCAGAGCGAAAAGTATTGGTATTTGAATTATTTCGGAAAACAATTTGTATACGGTCATATCCCTCGGACATCGCTGTCAGCCGTTCGGCGGAAAACAATTCGGGAGACTCGTAAAGATGACCTTTTGCCGTATATCCTACGGCGTTGGATTGCCCGGCAAGAATAATCACTTTCTTCACCTTCGAATCAAACACCGGCTCATCGGAAGCACCTGCCGTTTCAAAAGAAGACAGCGAATCTGTAACCGGCTGCTCCTCCCCCGCTTTGTCGCAGCCGCAGATAAAAGACAGTCCTGCCACAATCAAGAAAAGAAACCGTGCCGTCATTTTCAGAACAATATTTCGCATCCGTAATTTCTCCTTATAGGGTAATAGAATAGCCGTTTGTAAAAGCCGGCAAATTGAATTTCATTCCGTTTTTTCAACGGATTCTCCGATGAAAAAACACCTTTAAGACGGGCAAATCAAGTCTGCGCGCCAAGGGCAGCAGTCCAAAATCCGTAATTTCTGACTGCTGCAATATGCGTACATAAACCTGCCGCAGCATAATCGGTTGTAAAACGGGGTTTTACAACCGCCTATGATAATAAGATCAAACGCTCTTATATTCATTTCACGGAACAAGCTCCGTCACGGTAAGAGACTTGATGAAAACACGGTTTTCCGTCTCAATAAACATTTTGTTGAGGTTATGATCGCAAAGCAGCGGCGCCGTCATCATGGCTTCCCCGTTCCCCGATATAAGCTCAATACTGCAAGTATCAACGATCATCCGAAGTCTGCCGGGGACTCCCGCCACCGAAAGAGGAAACGTATTTTCCCCTACACGTACCAGATTCATTTCCGGATCTATTTTTACATTCTTGCCAAAAATGTTGATGGTTATTTTTCCCTTATCGGAGAAAGAAAAATCAAAATCAAGTGCATAGGCACATCGCTTCATCGGAATAACCAGGGGCGAATCCTTTGTCACCTCGGTGCTGCTGAATACCGTCTGTTCCGATTTCAGCGCCGTTATTTCGCTGATCGGCTCAGAGCACAGAAAGTATTCCGATTCATGCGTCCGCAATGACATCTCCATGGGAACACTCATCTGACCGTTGAATGGAACGCCCGGGAAATCAAGATTTCGATTCCATGCAATATTGATTCGCCTTCCGTTCGGAACACCGGAAAAGGTCTGTGCCGCGTAGCTGTATCTTCCGTAATTAAGAGGTCTTGCATTCTGAATAATGTTAAAACGATAATTATTATATTCGCAGACAACATACCGATGTGAAGCTCCGCTGATAATCCATTTCTTCTTGCTTCTGTCACCGTCAGCATAAAGAGGATATATATCCGGACATTCCGCTTCCCCTTCTATGACAATTTCCTGAAGCATGTCCCAATGCAAAAGATCATCCGAAACAAGAAGCGCAAAAAGTGAATCCTCAAGGTAAAGCGCCATCACATATCGCTCCATATCATCGCACCAAATCACCTTCGGATCACGGTTATCGGATTTAATGTGGGGCACAATCGGGTTCTTTTCATATTTTTTAAAAGTTTGCCCACCGTCCGTGGAATAAGCAAGACACTGTGTAAAGGGCTTTCCTGAAGACAGTAAATTCGCCCCTCCCGCGGAGGTATAAAACAAGAGAATAACATCCTCATCCCCCTCCTTAAGTCCTGTTCTGTTTTCCCTGTCGATAACGGCGCTGCCGGAAAACATAGTTCCCTGCTCATCGGGATAGAGTGCAATCGGGCGATTTTCCCATCTTACAAGATCAGAGCTTACCGCATGCCCCCAATGCATATTCCCCCACACCGTATCGTAGGGATTATACTGATAGAACATATGATAGGTTTTTTTACCGGTGACAGGAGACACATACTCAAGCAATCCGTTCGGATCGTTAATCCAGCCGTAATCGGGGGTAAAATGAACGGTCGGACGAAAATTTTTTATTTCAGAATAGTTAAACTCTGGGCTATCTGACTGAATATTCTCTAAAACAACAGCTTGATCTGTCTCGATATTAATATCTTTCCCTATATATTTTCTCACATCATAATAAACATATTCGCTTGGATTTACATAATCAAGACGAAGATCAATATCATTTACCATATTTCCGTTATAACAGATTTTCAGCTTTCTCGAATCAACATATCTTCCAATCGGGAAAACAAGGTAATTTTTTTCAATTGTTATTGTTAATTTGCTCAACAGAAGCACCTCTCTTGACAATTATTCTTATTGACATTTTACCCGCCTTACGATATAATTATAATTGTTATTTTGGTTTTTTACAATAGAAAAAACCATAAAAAGGAGAAAAAAAGCGTTATGATTATCATACCGAACGGTCTGAGCTACGACAAAAAAGTCAGAACCGGAAGCATAAGTGTGAAAAACGTTAATTATACTAATGTCCAAAATAACTGGATACACAAGGAACGTTTCCTTTATGCAAACGAATTTATTTTCGTTATCGAAGGAATCGTACATATCAAATCTGACAGTATCCAATACGATATTGCAAAAAATGAATTTCTGATCATTCCGACGTTCAGCACCATTTCCGGCGCAAAGCCCTCCGAATCTGCCTGTTCTTTTTATTCTGTCGGCTTTGAAGGAAACATTGACGTCCTCAATAAAAAAGAACGCCAAAAGCAGCGTCTGAACGGAAATATCGTATTTATATATGAACTAATGAAGAAAATGCGCACAAAATACAACCCTGAGCTTCGGGAAAACGCCGAGCTTGACACACTCTTTCTCACTCTTGCCTATGCGTTTCAGGAGGCAGGAGAGAATAACATTGAAACCGGGTTCCCCATGCAGAAAATGCTTGACTATATCCATGACCACGTTAATTCTCCAATTGATATGGCGGACCTGTGCAATGAATTTAATTACAGTCCTGACTATATTTCCAAACTGTTCAGACAAGCTTACGGTATCACGGTAAAAAAATATGTCAACCAAGTAAAAATGGCGGCGGCAAAACAGCTTCTCACAACCTCGCATCTGACAATAGAACAGGTCGGAAACGCAGTGGGGTTTGACAACGTACTTTTGTTTTACAAATATTTCAGATACCATGAAAATGTTACGCCTTCCGAATACCGCAAGCTTCATAAATGAATGATTTCCCTATAAAGATCTTATGTGGATCTTATGTGCTGCTTGTGGAAAATTCGGTTAAACATAACGGGAATTTTCCACTTTTGCTTAATTTATCTATTGCAGAACACGGTTGTATGTGATAATATGAACATGTAATAATTGTTACAGTTGCTAAATTACAGATTATTCGCGGTGTTGATTCGTAATTTTTCAACAATATCATGGTTTTTTTTCCTAAATAACAGTTTTTACCCGCCATATTAACTGCTTTTTTGATTTTGAAAATTCTCATGATGTATATTTCTGCAAAGCTGCTGTACAATAATTAAGAAAAATTATATAAAAGGAGAACCATTCACTATGAAACGCTGTATATCTTTCCTGCTCGTCGCAGTATTGTTCTTAACTGCAATATTTTCAGTAACAGCATCTGCTTCTTCTGCTCCGGAATATACCGTGTATAACATTCCCAAAGATTTTCAAGAAAAAGCAGTTGTCTCCAACGCCGTAGAGAATGACAAAAAATGGTGGATTCAGGGAGTTGACTGGGGCAAGCTTTACAGTGACAGCGAGAGCGGCATCAACGATCAATTCTTTTGGGTAGTGGACAAGTACTCAGTAGACAATGTTGCCGCCGATCAGCTTCCCACCCTGACGCTTCCCCTCGATGTTCCCGCAGCAGGTCAATATGATGTTGCTGTAAAGGTCTTTGTAGGAGGAGATTTCGGAAAATTCGAGATTTCTCTTGACGGTACGGTACTAAACACAGTTGACTGCTTTGGCGAGGGAGGTCTTACCTTTTTCAATATCGGCACCCAAAAGCTGACAGCCGGAACGCACAATATGGTGATTAAATGCATCGGATACAATGCAGGAAACACCACGAATATGTGCAATATGGGAATCAGCCGCGTCATCCTTAGCCCTGTCGGCTACTTTAAACTCACAAACTATATTAAAGAAGCGGTTCCCTCTAACCGCACGGAGGAGCTGCCCAGACGTTTTGTTCAAAACATGGATCGCGACTGGAAAGCAGCCTTCAATGC
Organism: uncultured Eubacteriales bacterium; assembly: GCA_900556615.1. Lineage (GTDB taxonomy): Bacteria > Bacillota > Clostridia > Oscillospirales > CAG-272 > Colimorpha_A. Next base: position 121 of record USPP01000044.1, on the reverse strand, counting down.
TCACGATGTTTTACCGGAGGACAACGGTCAGCTTTTCTGGGAGCTTCCCAAGAGCGAATCGAACTCCGCTACCTTTACCGTTCCGCTGAATGTGGCGGCAGCAGGCAAATATAAGGTAACA
>USPP01000043.1 GCA_900556615.1 uncultured Eubacteriales bacterium | reverse complement strand
ACTGGGTTCACGGCTATCACCTTTGTTTCGTATATGCTTGCCTCTATTCCGTCATGCTTCACAAATTTCGTCGGCAGAGGATTCAACTCTTGACTCCTCAATAGGTATTGTCTGACGAAAAATCCGGCGGCGCAGCTACGCAACAATCATTGTGCGGTATTGCCTTAAAAACCTTGCATTTAGGTGATGCGTTTTCATGAAACGCATCACGCAGTAGTTCATCAAGGAATGTCTGTCCCATAAAAAAACATCAATATACCGCTGTTTTTATATGGGGTGTGGCTTTGCCGCACCAATCATTCGCCAAGCGAATGATTCAGCAGACATTATTATAAAATCGGTCTGTCACTTTTGTGACAGACCGATTTTGGTAACAAATACCGCCTGTTATCAAATGTTCAGTTTGCGGCATTTCCAATAGCTTTTTGACTTACGCGGTTATTATCATAGGCTTTTAATCAGGCAACACGTGTGTTTATTATCTTCTGCTTCTGTTGTTCATATTACGGTTATTCATACGTGCGCGTTTTGCCTTGTTTCTACGGTTTTCAAGCCAGACTGCACCAACGATAAAGAGAAGAATAAGAGAGAATATCACAATTACTACAATCAGGAAAATACGGCTTAAATCGCTCATCCCTCCGCCGATATTGTCTGTGGTATCGTTTGTGGTATCGGTCCCAACGGGAACGGAGGAGCCGGTGTCGCTGTCAGTGGAGGAAGGCTCTGTATCGCTGCTGCTGTCAGAGCCGCTCGAATTGCCGAGAGCGGGGATTTCTTCTGTTTCCTTATGTCCGCATACGCTGCAAACCCTTTCCTTTACACCCTTAAGCGTTTCGGTAGGATTGACGATGGTTTCCCAGTCTCCGAACTGATGCGCGCCGGTGGCGGACAGAATTGTTTCTGAAATCGTTGCGTTGCAGTTGTCACAGATTACTCTTTCATAACCGTCCTCTCCGCAGGAAGGAAGCTTTTGCTCGGTATGTGTTTTTGTATGGCTGCATTCGTTGGAATTAACGGTGATAGCGGAAGTTGTTGCGCTGCTCTTGTCTCCGAAGCTGACAGTAACGGTTTTTCCGCTGTCGCTCATGGAAAGCGTTTTGCCGTTTGCTATGCTGACAGTGAGATTATAGTCTTCAAAGTCCTTAAACTTAACATCCTCGGAAGTATTATTATCGTAATTAATGGTGACAACCATTGCCGAGAGGTCAAGCTTTTCACCGTCAACATATACCAGCTTAGGCTGTGTTTTTATCTGAATATTTTTTACCTTTGCCGCTGCTTTCGCTGAGGCGGAGTGCGAAGAGGTGTCGCTGTCTTTATTGACGCTCCCGTCTTTTGTTATAGCTGTGACGGTAACGGTATATTCCTTGCCCGCGACGATATCGGTTCCGTCACAGGGAATATTTCCGGCTTTAGAATTGCTTTCAAGAGTTTTTGCGACAGAGCTTGAGCCTTTTTCGTATATATCGACAATATACTGGCGAACGGTCCCGTCGGAATTCGTATCGGTTATCTGATATTTCAAGCCGCCGTTTTCAAGATCGGAGGATATGGTTATTTTGGGCGTGTCGAGCTTTCCTACCACGACGTAATCACCGGATTTTGAGGATTCTGCACTGTCGGCGTATTCCGGCTTATCGGAGATTGCCCTGACGGTGAAGCAATATTTTCCTCCCGCAGTGAGTTCCTTTGAAAAATCATACTCAGTTTTACTTGTCGATACGGAATCACCGTATTCCTTACCGTCTTTATATATCTGAACGCTGTAGCTGTCGGCGTTTTCTACTGCGTTCCATTTGGCAAGACCGTCGGTGAAGGAAAGTCCTGACGGCGCGGTGAGGGATTGCTTGACGGAAACGGTCAGGGCGTTTCCGGAGCCCTGATAAACTTCAAAATCCGATCCGGTACATTGAATTAATGAAAAGTCAATCTTTGACTGCTTGGTCGCATTGTTTTTTACTTTCAGTGATATGGTATATTTCAGCGTATTATCGGCTTTTATCGCATTGGAAATATCGGCGTTATTTTCAACCGACGTAAACGCTACCGTTCCGGCAGAAGCATCTTTTTTTATGCCGGTAGACCAGCCGTTTGGGTTCCCCTCGCTTTTGGCGTCGGAAAGTTCAAAAACAGAGATGTCATATTTTATATGTATATCGGTACCGATGATTCCTTCGGACAAGGTAATATTTTTGACGGTAAAGGTATAGTTTACGGTTGTTCCGGCACTGACAACAGCATCCCCGCCGATTTCAACGGTAAATTTTTCATCAGCGGCATTAACGGAAAATGCGATTACCGCCGTCAGGAATACCGCAAGGATAAAGGATAAATATTTTTTCATTTTTCATACCTTCCAAATCAGTTATAAATATTGTAATCTCCGTTGAAATAAGCACGAAGTCTCAGATAGTCAACAGATGTGACATTCTCATTTCCGGCAACATGAGCTGCTGAGAGATAAGCTCCTGTGAGTTCAAAGCTTTCGCTGAAATAGGCTCGCAGCCGAAGGTAATCGACCGAGCTTATATTCCCGTCGCCGTTTATATCTCCCAAAACCACGACCTCAGCGGAATCTACCGCGGTTTCGCCGTCCATAAGCTTGACCGTGAAGCCTGTTCCGATGTAAGTGCTTTCATCGGTAACTTCGTTTCCGTTTCCGTCATAAATTTTGACATACTCCGCATTAAGAAAGTTCCCTATAAAATCGGAATATTTTGTTTCGGCAACGACTTTAGTTATGTAAGCTTCCTCGGTTATGATGTATTTGCTTGTATCGGTAAGCTCTAACTTCTTAGGCTTTTCGAGTACAGTCAGCGTAAAATTTGCTTCATCTGAGCTTATCGTATCAAGGATGGATACCTTGACTCCGAACGTAAACTCTCCGAATTCTGTCGGTATTCCCAAAAGCGTTCCGTCGTTGAGAAGCTCAAGACCATCCGGCAGACTGCCTGACGTGACTTCCCATGAAATATAATCGTCGCGGTTTGCCTCAAGAGGAAAAGAGTATCTTTGGCCGAGTACGGCACCGGGAAGGACGGTGGTCGTGACGGCAGGCTTGTCCGGTGTAACCACAGTATGGGTGATAGTTGAGGAAGGAAGTACAGAGGTGGGGATATCGTTTACAAGATCACTGCTGTGTTTTAGCTGGTATGCGTAAAAATCGATTGAAATATCTTCTGTACCGTCAACCCTAAATGTCATTGTACAAAAATTTTCAGTTGTCATTGAATAGTTTGAAAGCATATAGACAATGCCCCAGGCTCCGGTATTATCTCCTGTAACAGCCTGCTTTGCTTCGCAATCCTTTCCCAGAAGCGTGGAGGAAAGGTAGGTAAGGTTGTCAGAGGGCATAAAAAACATCGTACCTACACAGAATCCGCTGTTTTTTGTTATTCCGACCGTATAAGTGACGGTGTCTCCAAGCTCTGGACTTTCCTCTTCGCCAAGACTGCACGACAAAGAAAAAACGACTCCGGTTTCGGCAGATACCGCCGGAGCAGGCACCGAAAATATTGCCATAAGAACGGCAAGAAGGACTGCTGACGTTTTCCTAAATTTCATATAATTTCCTCCCCTTCCGAATTGTGCCGGCACGTTTCCGGCAAGTGCGGGACTGCTGAACTAAACTATTTAAATTATACAATGAACGGGTGGTTTTGTCAATAAGAATGGCAATCAAAAAAACAATTTCTTGTAAATCCCATGTTAATAATTATTTACAAGAATTAATCTGTTCGAAATATGACGATAATAAACCGGAGGTCGAAAAACATTTCCGGCGGGATATGCGGATTTTACTGCAAGACCGATGCGTCGGGACCTGCTCCGCAAATTGCTTGCCATAGATATGGTCAGGAATTTTTCTCAGAATAAATGCATTCGGTTAAATAGGTTTACCTGAGAAAGTAAGTCTGAAAAATAAATTTTTCAGGCAGCTTTTGCGTCTTAACGGTTGGCTCCCGTCATTTTATCAAGTCGAAACCGTCACAAAAGCGGTTCAGCAGAAAGGTATGGTCATAAAAATGAAAATTCTTTTTGCGGCGTCGCGCATGGGAATAGGCGGTGCAGAAACTCATATAGCAGGCCTTGCTTCGGAGTTGACGAGGAGAGGACATAAAATATGGATTGCTTCTGCGGGCGGTGTGCTCAGCGAATTTCTTGGGGAAGGAATCGAGCATATTGTTCTTCCGCTTGACGGAAAAACTCCCCTTGCGGCAGCAGAGGCGCTATGCGGTTTGGCAAAGCTTATAAAAAGGGAAAATTTCGATGTGGTTCATGCACATGCCAGAATACCGGCTTTCCTTTGCGGTATATTGCGGCGTTTTCTGCATTTTCGTCTGGTGACGACCGCGCACCTTGATTTTAAACCGGGAATTTTCGGTCGCATTACGGTATGGGGAGAAAAAACACTTGCGGTAAGTCAGGATATAAAAGATTATTTAATATCCTGTTACAGGGTTTTTCCGGATAATATTTCTGTTACTGTAAACGGGATCGATACCGATTATTTTTCTCCTTTTGACAGCGGGAAGGAAGATTTACTGCATATTATTCATGTAAGCCGCTTTGACCGGGACAGAAGTCTTACCGCCTTTCTTCTGACGGAAGCAATGGAAGAACTGAAGCGTTGTTTTCCGACGCTCAGATTAACTCTTGTCGGGGACGGAAACGATGCGAAAAGATTGTTCGAATTGGCAGACGAGGTCAATGAGAAGCTCGGAGAGGGTACGGTTACCTTGTGCGGAAGTCAGAGTGATATTCTGCCGTATCTGAAGAAAGGAAATATTTTTGTCGGCGTGTCCCGCGCTGCATTGGAAGCGATGTCCTGCGGACTCCCGACGATACTGTCAGGGAATCAGGGGTATCTCGGAATTTATACAAAAGAGATGAAAAAACGCGCGGCGGCGACCAATTTTTGCTGCCGCGGGGAGAGAATGCCCGATGTACCGACGCTGAAGAGCGATCTTGAAAGTCTGATTATAATGGGAAAGGAGAAAAGGAAAAAATTGGGAGAGGAAGGGAGGGAAACGGTTCTTGACGGATATACTCTCGGAAAAACCGCCGACGATTATCTCAGAGTCTATTCTTCTCTCCCTGCCGTTTCCGGGAAAAAGGGAGGATATTTGATATGCGGTTATTTCGGCTATGGCAACCTCGGAGATGAGGCGGTGCTTGAAGCCGAAATTTCGGCAATCAGAAAAATGCATCCTTTGGCGCCGATCACGGTTATGTCGCATACGAAAAAAGCGACATCCGATTCCTACGGGGTTTCCTCCGTAAACCGATATTCACTTTTCGGAATAGTCCGATCTATGAAAAAGCATGATGAACTGATATTCGGGGGAGGCGGTTTGCTTCAGGATGTAACAAGCGTGAGATCCGTGCTGTATTATTGCGCGGTTCTTATGCTTGCCGCCGTTTTCGGTATGAAGATCACGGTATTGGCAAACGGAATCGGTCCGCTTCACCATAAAATATCGAAAATGCTTGTAAAAAAGGCTGTTTCCAATGCCGATATGATTAGTGTAAGAGACCGTCATTCATCAGAAATCTTAAAGCAAATAGGAATATCGAATAAAATATTTACTGTTTCGGATCCCGCTTCGGAGCTGATACCGGCAGATGACGGAAGAGTGAAATATCTGCTAGAAAAGCTTGGTATTACAGGAAAATATTATGTATTATCACTCCGTCCTTCGGGAGAGAATGACAATGAATTTGTTTCCTCCGTCGCCTCGGCATGTATAAAAATATCTTCTGATTACGGTCTTAAGACAGTCATTGTTATGATGAATCCCATTGCGGATCGGAAAATTTGCCGCTGTGCATCGGAGCTTATTCCCGGCTCCGCCGTTATGGAGAGACTTTCCGCACGCGAAGCGGCGGGAATCATCGCCAGAGCGGAGTTTACCGCCGGAACAAGACTTCATGCTTTAGTTTTTTCAAAAGCTGCCGGAAAACCGTTTTTTGCTTTTGCCTATGATCCCAAGGTGAAAAGCTTTGCTGAGGAAAACGGGGGAATGGGCTGCTGTGAAATTGACGGCAGCGCAGGAAAGCGGTTAGCGGAGGCGATTGATAAAGAAAAAAATATCTGCCTTCTCAAAAAGAAAACAGATACTTAAAAATCTTGCGCTCAGACAAGTCAAAAATGCTCTGAATGTCGCATGGCGACTGCGTTTTTGACTTGTTCAGCAGACAGAAATAAAGAAGCTTATTTTTTAGGAAACGCCGCATATGCGCAACAAAGGCGTTAGCCGTGCACCCGGCGGTGTTGCCTATAATCCTTGCCCTATTTTTGTATCTGTAAAGACCTTGTCTGCAAGGCTGATTGAGCCGCTAACAATAACATAACGGCGGAAAACAAGATTGTCTTAAACTGCCTTTATCTATGTGAAGATACAGTCTTGTTCCTATATGTATCGTCTTATTTGCGATGCTGAAACGGTGCCCAACAAAATTATATCAGACCAGAATAGTACTTTTGAACATAACGGACGGTTTCCATTGCGTCGGCGCAATAATGATCTGCTTTTATCATATCGGCATACTCCTGATTGAGCACCGCTCCTCCGACGATTACTTTAGCGTCGGGGAAAACGGCATGCACCTGCTTTATTGTTTCCTCCATAGACGCGACCGTAGTCGTCATCAAGGCGCTTAGTCCGACTATTCGGCAACCTTTTTTTCCGACGTCGCGCCCCAGGTCATACACCTTGAAGCCGTAGCTTTCAAGAAGAACTCTGACAATGTTTTTTCCTATATCGTGTATGTCTCCCTTAACGGTGGCGAGAATGATGCTCTTGTCGTTGTCCGCTGTATGATTTGACATTTTTTCTTTGACCTTTTCAAAAACGGCGGCAGCGGCATCGGCGCTCATCAAAAGCTGGGGAAGATAGCTTCGCTTTTCCTCAAAGCTTTTGCCGACCTCCTCCAAAGCGGGAATGATATGCCCGTTTATAATGTCAAGCGGCGCCTCGGTTTCCAGAAGTACGGAAACAGCCTGTTCCGCATTGATTTTCAAGCCTCTGACAATTGCCGACTTCAGTGAAATTCTTTGTTCCGAGGCGTCTGACGCAGGCAAGCTTTTTGACTCTGCCGAAGCGGTATATCTGATATAATCCCCGCAGGATTTGTCTAAGCCGTGAAGCACCCGATAAGCATAGTAAGCGTCGGTCATTCCAACTGAAAAAGGATTCATAATAGCACAGTCAAGACCGTTTTCCAGCGCGGAAATGAAAAAGGCGCTGTTGAGCTTATCCCGATCCGGCAAGCCGAAGGATATATTGGAGACGCCGAGACTTGTTTTGATTTTTTTCTCATGCAAAAGCTTTACAGCTTCAAGCGTGACCAGGGCGTTCGCTGTATCGGAAGATACCGTCAGGCACAAGGGATCGACAATAATATCCTTTTTCTCAATGCCGTATTCCCTTGCTCTTTCTATTATTTTTTCGGCAATCGCAACACGTTCCCCCGCCGTTTTGGGAATTCCGTTTTTGTCCATTGTCAGGGCGATAATCGTACCGCCGTATTTCTTTACAAGAGGGAGGACTGCATTTATACTGGCATCGTCTCCGTTTACTGAGTTAATAAGGGGTTTTCCGTTATAGACTCTCATAGCGCTTTCCAAAACGGCGGGAGAGGAAGAATCCAGCTGAAGCGGCGTATCGGTAACCGATTGTAACGCCGAAACCACCTTGCGCATGGTTTCCGTCTCATCGATTTCGGGAAGCCCGACGTTTACATCCAGAATATGAGATCCCGCCTCGCTCTGACGGATACCTTCGTTCAGAATATAATTCAGATTACCCGACCGCAAAGCCTCTTTGAGCTTCGGTTTTCCTGTCGGATTGATCCGTTCTCCGATCAGAACGGGATATTTCCCCACCTGTACGGCATGAGTGTAGGAAGAAACAAGCGTTATATTCTTTTTCTCCGGCGCGTGAAAGGGGACTGCCGCCGTTTTTCTTACGGAAGTCGCAATATACTCAGGCGTCGTTCCGCAGCAGCCTCCCAGAATGTTAACTCCCTTTTCGGCAATTTTGAGCATATAATCGGCAAATTCCTCTGCCGATATATCGTAAACGGTCCTGCCGTTCTCAACACGAGGAAGTCCGGCATTCGGGCTGACGATCAGGGGGAGAGAGCAGTTGTCTGTAAAAAGGTCAATAATGCTAAGCATAACGTCGGGACCGAAGGAGCAATTCATTCCGAGCGCGTCAACGTCCAACCCCTCCAACATCGCAATCATAGCAAGCGGATCGGCACCGGTCATCAGTTTTCCGTTTTTATCGTAAGCATTGGTGACAAAAACCGGAAGCTCGCAATTCTCTTTTGCGGCAAGAACGGCTGCCTTTGTTTCATAGGAGTCGTTCATTGTCTCGATCAGAATCAAATCTACACCGTATTTTACGGCTTCTCTGACATTTTTAGCATAAAGACCGACTGCCTCCTCAAACGGCAAATCTCCGAGGGGTTCAAGCATTCTCCCGGTAGGTCCCATATCAAAGGCGATATAAACATCGTCCCGTCCTAAAGCCGCTTTCTTAGCGCAGCTAACAGCAGAAGCGATATAATGGGCGTAATCCTCATATTTGTCGCAGTTTACGCCGAAGGTATTGGTGGTAATAATGTTGCTCCCCGCGTCAATATAAGCCCTATGAACCGAAGTAACCTTTTCCGGCTCGGTTATGTTCCAATTCTCCGGCGCCATGCCGTTTTTCAGCCCCATACCTTGTAAGACGGTTCCGAAACCTCCGTCAAAAAATAATCTTTGCGATTTAAGAGCGATTTTCAAATCTTTCATATTTTAACAGCGGGGGTGATTGGCAAAAAACGGCACATTTCCCCGTATCCTTTCTTTTTCAATTGTATATTTGTCAATTGTAAAACCACGTTTTACAATTGAGAACCGTGCATCGGGGAAGTGTGACTGCCCCACGAAGTCGGGTTTTGCGGATGAAACCGCAATTTTGACCATTTAAATTTATAATAATCCAAAGAAAATAGAGTCAAAAACACCCGATTC
>USPP01000042.1 GCA_900556615.1 uncultured Eubacteriales bacterium | reverse complement strand
TTGTGAAGTATGACGGAAAAGATGCAAGCAAATGCGCAATAAAGGCGTTAGCCGGAATTGTGCGGTGTTGTCTTAATCATCATAACAGCAATCGTTACAGCCGTAAAGATCACTTTATCTGAAATGTAGCCAAAACACGGTAGTGATCGGATACAAAGCCCGGCGCGTCGGAATCCTCAGCCGCATATTTGTCTTCGATAATTTCATATCTCAGAGCGGTACTTTTGCTGTTAGCAAAGCAGAAATCAATTTCTTTACCGCTGCCATTGTCATTATAGCCATGATATGTCACCGATACTGTGGAACCGTCAACAGCGGCAGCTATGTGAGCGTCTGATAAATATTGGGTAATATAGGCATAAGGAAGCGATTTTGAGGTACAGTTAAAATCGCCCGTCATATAAACAACCAATTCATTCAGTTCGTCGCCAAAGCTCGTTTGCAGGTGCGACATAAGACATTTAGCCTGTTCGCCGCGAATTTCATCATTTGAATGGTCCAAGTGTGTATTAACAAATAGTATGATATTGTCTGTTCTTTCATCCCTCAGCTTCACCCAAGTGCAAATGCGACGGCAGATTGCACCTTCCACTTGACTTACTGTATCGGGGGTAGCCGACAACCAAAAGGTACCGCCGTCCAACAATTCAAAGCGATCTTCATTATAGAGAATGGTCCCCCACTCGCCTGATTCTTGTCCTGCGCCGTCTCTGGAATCACCCGTAAAAATACCGTATCCGTTTTCCATGCTCTTTAAATAGTTATTCCATTTAAGCGTAGTTTCCTGTGTGCCAATCAAATCGGGTTGAAATTCATCTAACAGTCTCAACAGTCTGCGGTATCTTGTGGGAATATCATTGCCGTTTGAGTCGTCCATATAACGCACATTTTGAGACAGCACCTTGATTGGCAGACCGGAGGGAGCGGGAGCTTTCTCCTCCGTTGTTGCTCCTTAAGTGGAAACCGTCTCCGTAGTCTGTTCCTCTTCTGTTGTTGCAGCTTCCGTTGTGGAAACCATATCGGTGGTTCCAAGTTCTTCTGTTTAATAGCTTCATTCGCTTCATCCGTTAATGTATTCTGAGGATTGGTGTTGCTTGTTCCATTATCACAGGCAATTAAGGCAAGTGTCAGAAGCGCCGCTAACGCCGCCACGGCAATACGAAATATAATAGTGCGTTTTACCATGATTATTATTCTTATGGCAATTTAAAATTTTCATAATTATTTTAGCATAATATTAAATAAAATAATATTCACACAATAGATAAAAAGAAGTATGTAATTATTTATATCTCGTTGATTTCTTATAAACAAAACGCTTCTGAAGCACATAAAATGAGTCCCGCGTATTTTTTATCATTATGCTGTAACGGCATCTTCGTAAATATTTTTGGGCGTTTTAAAGATAGTTTTAAAGATAGTTAGAATTTGTGTAAAAAATCATTTAGAAAAGAAGTTATCACACCATCCTTTTCTTTCCATTTTGCCTTAAATTCTTGCATGAGAAGGCAAGCAAAACCTATATTTTTCGCAGCATCTGTGAATACAGTGCTCGCGTCAATAAATTCGGCTTTTCCGGTTTCGCCTTCACATAAAATATTCTTTCAAATATATCGCTGTCTGCAACCCGACGACGGTGATTCTTTCTGAAGGTTGAAAATGCGGAATCTGCTCTAAGGTACCTCTATACAAGCCCTATGGATTTGAGACTGCTTTCTTTTCGGCTGCAGCTCAACAAAACACTCACCTACTCGCTTTTTGACCCAAAACACAACAAAATCCGCCCTTTCGGACGGACTTTATCGACAGTCTGAATATACAGTATTCGTATATTGTTTTTCTCCTGATTATTTCGGATTTACAGTTGTCTGTCGTAATTGAACGCAGTCTTTGATTGCAGAAATACTATATCAGACATTCTTGTTTTTCCGTTTCGATACTGTCTAAAGACTTTCTTGCAGCATTTTCCTGTATTACACGGCTTTCTATCCTGAAGCGCGCTGTTTTTTCACTTAGGGCTTCATTTAAAGTTCTCATCTCATGCCCGGTTTAAGGACATGATATCATATATCTATACATTATTCGGATATTAAAAGCTATATAATCGAAATACTTAGGCGACTGTTCGGAAAAACGATTTTTGTGTGTTAATTCGTTTTGGCAAAGCCAATTGTTTCTTTTACGTCCGACAAATCATTACCGAAAAGAACGCCATATCTGATCTTATTTTTTCCGAAACGGTTATTGATCCGATCCATTATTCTGTCAAGAAGCTCGGAACGTTCTGTAAAAGACGAATCGGAGAACATATCGGTTTGAATGGGAATATTTTCCGGGCACAGCTCCGTTGCCGCGACCGTTACCGAACGAAGCGGCAAATCAAAGTGGTGACGGATTGCAAAAAGCGAAAAAGCCTCTTTTGCAATAACCGAATAGCTATCGGTAGGACAGGTCAGCTTATGCTGATACTGAAAATGATTTAATCTGCAATCTCGAACAGATATTCCAACACAGAAAGCCTTCTTATGGCAGGAAAAAAGAGCGTGCCCGATCTCCTCGCAAAGAGCAAGCGTTACCGTCCATACCTCTTCGGGCGTTTGCAAATCCCGATACGCAGTGGTACCTCGACTGATACTTTTAGCTTCCATTGCTGCGTCCCCTCTTACAACAGGGGAATTATCTCTTCCGTTTGCCGCTTCTATCAGCTTCAGTCCGTTTATTCCGAGCTTCCTTTTTATCATAGGAGGATAAGCGTTTGCAAGCTGACCGATTGTGAATATACCGCAGCTCTTCAGCTTGGAGCAGGTTGCGTCCCCTACTCCGAACAATTCGCATACCGGAAGCTTCCATATCTTTTCACGGAAACCGATTTGAGATATACAGGTTACGGCATCAGGTTTTTTCATGTCCGATCCAAGCTTGGCAAATATCTTATTGAAGGACACCCCTACCGAAATGGTTACTCCAAGCTCGGCTTTGATCCTTTCGCGCAGAATATTGGCAATCTTCTCTCCATCTCCGAAAAGGCTCCGGCTTCCGGTAACATCGAGCCAACATTCGTCTATTCCGAGTGGTTCGACTAAATCCGTATATTCGTCATATATTTTTCGCGCTGACGCGGAATATCTTATATATTCGTCGTAATCCGCTTCAACAATGATCAGATGGCGGCACTTGGCTTGTGCCCGGACAACCGGTTCTCCCGTAGTAATACCGAAGGCTTTTGCAAGCGGATTCTTAGCAAGAATAATTCCATGACGGTTTTCTATATTTCCGCATACCGCCATCGGTTTTCCGGCAAGTGTCGGATTTTTTACACATTCCACGCTTGCAAAAAAATTATTCATATCACAATGAAGAATCGTTCTTTCCATAAGTCATCCTCCGCACATTTGTTCGTATTCATTATATCACGAACAAATGTTTGTGTCAACAGATCAAAGAACATTTGTTTTAAAATTTTAAGGCAATGCCGTCGGGTTCTGACGGTACAGAGGCGCAGTCATATTTTTTTATACGATACCAATTGAAGAGGCAAGAGTGACCCCTCTGCCAACAAAATTGGTGAAGGGGTATCTCTAAGGAAATCACTGAATAAACGTCTACCTTTTCAGCACCCAATTCTCTCACATTGCCACGCACCGAAATGGCGACACAAGACATGTATCTTCGCATTTAAGCCCTATAAGCAACAGATATCCTCGACTTTTAAGTTTGTCATAAAAGCTTTTGCCCTTGCCGTTAGAAAATACAAACTGTCGGTATCGCAATCCATCCATCTACGACATAGGTAACCGGCAGTCCGTCACTGTATGCAGTGGCAACAACCGTCGTGCAAATATCGTGAACTGAGAAATACAAATAATCTTTGTTTTCCATATCGTTTTACCTTTGAGTAAAAATCCCCATAGGTTGATATGGGGATTTGATAAACAGTTATTTATGAAATAATTAAAATGTATATTCTCTGGGAGGATTTCCTGAAAAATCAGCGATTACCGCCTTTGCATTTTCAAGATAGAAAACCTCAAATTTGGGGTTGTTGGGAGTCTCATAATTCCCCTTAACAATCGGATTCTCCAAAGCGGCTGCCTTGATTTGCTTGTCATCAACAAAAACTGCCTTGCCGCTTACACGAATCCACTCAAAAGAGGGAGAAGAAATGCAGATTTCTACATTGGGATTTTCTTGCATATCCTTGTAAACATCTTTAAAATTACCCGTGTTAAACCACAGCTTGCCGTCTTTTTCAAAGCTGAACATAAATGGGCGGCACTTTGCTTTGCCGTCACGACCTACGGTTGCAAGATACTGCACGGGATTTGCCTCTAAAAACTTTGATACTTCTGACATATTTATGTCCTCCTTGTAATATGTGTTTTTCTAAGCCTTTCCTATCAGCTACAGTTATATTTTAATACATTTAGTTTCTATTGTAAAGTAAGCACTTATTTGTAGCATAGTTACTTTTTAAATACTATTAGGAAGTTACCTTGAAGCAACTATTGTGTATTTACAGGCTTTTTCCGTTTTTTAGAATCTAAAAAAATTTTTTGAATTATATAACGAATATTGATTTCAGAACGGGATATATAGTATAATATGTTCGTAAGTTACAAATAGAAACTAAGGGATTACATTTATGAGCGAAAAAATTGTCAAAGATTTGCCTGCCTGCCCGGTAGAAACCACACTTATGCTGATAGGCGATAAATGGAAGGTTCTGATTTTGCGCGATTTGATGACCGGCACAAAGCGTTTCGGTGAACTGAAAAAATCCATCGGCACCGTCAGTCAAAAGGTGCTGACCGCTCAGCTTCGCAGTATGGAGGACAGCGGACTTGTAAATCGCAAAGTATATGCCGAAGTTCCGCCGAGAGTAGAATACTCATTAACCGAGCTTGGAAAAAGTCTCAAACCTATTCTCGATTCAATGTGGGCGTGGGGCGAGGAATATAAAGCGAATAAGCTATAAATTACTACGTCGGCAGAGATTTTTCACTGCCACCGCTGCTCTTATACAGTATAAATCAATTCTGAGGTTACAATTTCCGTTGCACAACTATGAATATTATTCATTTTTGACACCATGCCTTTCGGTTTTCAGCTTTGAACTTTTCAGCCGCCCCCTCACTTCTATGCCACCTGTTTTACGAACCGAGAAAACATTTCCTCTGCTTGCTTATCAATGTCGGCAAGAAAGGTGTTAGGTTTTCCACTTGTTAGTAAATTCATATACAAAACTTTGCGGTATTCTTTCAAATATCGTACGTGTCGCTGTCCCCATATACCGGCAAACTGATTTTCTTCTTCGGTAAGTGTTAGGCAAGGCAAATAGTAATCGTTCTGTAATTCATATCATAAACCGTTCTTCTCATCATAAATTCTGCTTTCCATTGTATAATCCTTCAGATAAGTTTTTTCACTTCAAAAATCCCTTATCACTGTCATTCAGCATTGATTTTCATTTTTTGTCCTTATCTGATATCATTTATTTTTAAATACAGTACAAAACTGCTTTTTGATATCTGCTAATCCAATGTCTGTCCTGCGCAGATTCATGAAAGACGGCATTAAGAATAACGGGAATGTGTGAAAACGCAAAAAATATTGTGACCGTTATCTGAAAATTCACGGTTCCCTCTTGAAAAAGGAGAGAAATAATAGTATAATAAAATAGTTAGATTTCAAACATTTTTTGCTGTTAGTAGAAAGGAAACTATATGGGACCTGGAGGAATGATGATGGGACCGCCCCCCCGCGAGGCAAACGAAAAAAATAAAGAGCCAAAGCCCAAAAATCTGCGCGAGGTACCGGGCTACATAGTAAGAACCGTATCAAAATTCTTTTATCGGCTGCTTTACATTTTTCGGCTCGTATGGGAAACGAGACCATGGATACTTTTCGTTATGATGTTTATGGCGTTTTTCAACGGCGTTATGCCGATCGTCGGCGCAACCATCTCCGCTGAAATACTCAATTCCCTTGCAGAAGCCTATTCAACGGCTGCAAACGGCGGTGAAGTAATTTTCACCGGTATCATGACGCTTTTGCTGTTTTATTTCGGGTACCTTTTTTTGAACCGGCTGGTATCACAGATCAGTTCCATCATGACAAATATAGCGGGAGAGCTTGTCGTCAACCATGTCAATGTAAAGATTATGACGAAAGCAAAAGACATCGACCTTGCCGATTACGACCGCCCCGATTTTTACGAGAAGCTTGAAAATGCAACCCGCGAAGCAGGTCACAGACCGATACAGATACTGAACGCTTCCTTTACCATAATTAGTGCAATCATCAGTATGATATCGTTTATCGTAATTCTCTGGGGAGTAAATCCTGCGGCGCCGATTGTAATTGCAGTACTCAGCATACCCTCGGCAGTCATTAATTTCATATACAGAAAGAAAAACTTCCTTTATATGCGCCACCGCTCTAAGGAACGCCGCCAAATGAGCTATTACTCCAACCTCATGACCAATAAGGATATGGTCAAAGAGGTCAGAATGTTCGGTCTTTCCGATACCTTCATCGGACGGTATCAGCAGGTTTTCAGGAAATATTTTGCGGGACTTAAGCGCCTGTTTCTCGCAGAAGGCAGCTGGCAGATAGGCATCTCGCTGATTTCCACGCTTGTAAACTGCTTTCTGTTTATTGTAATCGCAAAAGGAGTCGCAAGCGGGGAATATCAGGTGGGAGATTATTCTCTCTATACCGGAGCGCTTACCAGCATTGCCTCCGGTATCAGCACGCTGATTGCCACCACTGCCTCCATTTATGAAGGCACTCTGTTCATCGACAACATGATCACCTTTATGAACGAGAAAAAAACCATTGTTCCGTCGATTGACAAACCGAGAAAACTCAACCGCCATATCGCACATGAATTTGTATTCAAGAATGTTTCCTTCCGTTATCCCGGAACAGAGCGTGATGTTATCAGTCATGTCAATCTGACGCTCAAAGCAGGAAGCACGGTTGTCCTTGTCGGACTCAACGGAGCGGGAAAAACCACACTGATTAAGCTCCTGACAAGACTTTACGATCCTACCGAGGGTACCATCTATCTCGACGGCTATGATATAAAGGAATATGATGTAACCGAGCTTTATTCCATATTCGGCATCATTTTTCAGGACTTTGGCAAATATGCCGTCACCGTAAAAGAAAATATTATGTTCGGACAGATAAACCGTCCCGCAACCGATGAAAATATCAGAAAAGCGGCTGAACAAAGCAATTCTGCCGCCTTTATCAACGCGCTGCCTGATCAATATGACACGCCGCTTATGCGCTATTTTGAGTCCAACGGCATCGAGCTTTCAATCGGTCAATGGCAGAAGCTCTCAATCGCAAGAGCCTTTTACAGCGATACCGATGTACTGATACTCGACGAACCGACCGCTTCTCTTGATGCAATCGCGGAGCAGGAGATTTATCGTCAGTTTGACGAGCTGAGAAAGGAACGCACAACTATATTCGTTTCGCATAGACTCTCAAGCGCGACTACCGCCGATATGATCGTCGTTCTTGAAAACGGCAGAGTTGTTGAAACAGGAACCCATGCCGAACTTATGAAGGCAGGAAAACAGTACTGTTCGTTGTTCTCTGCTCAGGCAGAAAGATATATCATGCAGGATAAGGAAACGAGAGCAGAAAACAAAGAAACACCTCTCCCATTCCGAACAAAGAAAGAGAATGCTGTGCCCCCGCAAGGAGACATTCCGAAAGCCCCGGACGGGGAATTATTTCACGGAATTGAATTTCCGGAGTCCCCGGCAGGAGAAGGACAGTCTCAAAAAGAATAACAGCATGGGAATCTGAGGGGAATTTCAGGGGACGACAGATAACCTTCCGCAGAGTATAATATTTTCGGGATAAAGTATCCCGGAAAGGAAATCATACTATGCATGAAACAAAAGCACATTCCGATATACCCGACAACGGAAAAATCATAAAGGAAATGGCAGATATTGCATTCTCTCCGGAAGAAAAGACCGCCGACAGGCTGCGGGCGCTCAATCTGCTCTCGGAAACGCTTTCCGCCTCTGAAAAAAAGGATGAAGCGTTAAAAAGATTGGATGAGATATTAAGCTATTTGTAAAAAATTCGGAATTGCCAGTACAATGCAAGCTTCGTTCCGGAAAATAAAGGAGGCAAATACTTCCCTGAGTTAAAGGGCTATCTCATAGTATTAAAAATTGTGAACGCCATGTACAATCCTAACCAAAGGGGGCTGTCTCAAGTTTGGGGAAATTTTCCAAACATTTGACAACCTACACAAAAAACACTTGCTATCCATGGGAGATTGCAAGTATTTTTTGTTATTTTGTCATAAAGAAATTTCTTGAAAAATCAATTTGGGACAGCCCTTTTCTCCGATCATACAGAGAGAATAATTTATCCTAACTGGAAAAACAGCATTATCCCAAACGAAGATTTTTAGGGCAATACTGCGCAATGATTGTTGTGTAGCTACGCCACCGAATTTTTCGTCAGATGATACCAATTGAGGAGACAAGAGTTGGCTCCTCTGCCGAAGAAATTGATGAAGGTTGACGGAATAGAGGCAAGCATATGCGCAGCAAAGGCGTTAGCCATGCACCCGGCGATATTGCCATAAAGCGATGAAAAAAATTCGCCGCATATCCTGAATTTTCTTTCCGAAGAAGTCAACACTTTCTTTTTAACCTCACCATCGGATGTTCCTCAGTATTTTCATCATATCCGAAGATTCCTGATTTAACAAACCTGTTCGGTAAAATTACATTAACAGAATCTATATCCATAAGCCCCGTCATGCGAAACGGTTTTTATAATTTCTCATTCTTTCCTCACTGTTATACCTTTTCCGAATGGTTCACAAGCGCACTGTCACATACAGTATACTGTTCTGAATATTCCACTGTCCCGATTACGCAGTTTTCCCCAATCACTATATTTTTCCCCCGCACCGTTTGGCATTCGGTATTCGAAAGTGTTATATTATCTCCCTCTATAATCGAACAGACAAGCTTTCCCGCTCTGCTGCTCCTGTGCAATTTAAAAAGTCCGATAAAATTCACATCAAGGCTTTTTTCACTTCCATATACCTCTATATCGGTTCCGCCTATTTGGGAAATTTTCATTTGCCCCCTGTCTGCAAGCTCAATCTCTATCTTTTCTGCACTCAGAAGTCC
>USPP01000041.1 GCA_900556615.1 uncultured Eubacteriales bacterium | reverse complement strand
TCAGGTCATGGCTTAGTGAGCTTGACGGGGGACATGCCGGCTATGCATCGGCAGGAAGCTATCTTTTTACCGAAAGCATTGTCCTTCCCCAAAAAGATAATATCGCCATCAGAGGGGACGGCTCCCAGCAAACCTGCTTTATCTACGGTGGGGAGAAGACCGACTGCGATCTTTTTACCGCAGGCAATGAAGAAAAAATTCTCAGCGGATGGACGCTTGAAAAATTCAACATCGACTCAAAAACAAAAATGACAGGCGGAGCCGCGCTTCATCTTATCAATCTGAAACATACAAACAGACTCCGCGACGTAAGCATCAGTCGCGTCGACGATAAAAACGGCAATAACCTATGGAACGGCGTATTGTTTGATAATTGCAGTCTTACCAATTATGTCGGCTTTGAAATCAATGTCGCAAACGAGGGCATACAGATATGCGGCGTACCGGACAGCGATGCTGCCGCCGATATACTGATTGACGAAGGAACCATTACCTTTTCCCGGGTAGGAATACACTGCGGTGGAGGATTCGGAGGGCTGTATATCGGACAGGTGCTCATATACGGCTGTACCGAAACCGGGTATCTTCAGGATAATGCGCTTGTTTCCCGAGGAAACAGAGAAATCATTATCTCAGAACAATGCGTACTTGACGCCTGTCACTCCTACTGTGCATATGTTGATGACACCTTATCGGTTCAGTGTACGCTCTCTTTCAACGCCTTTATCTCAGGAGCGGGCTGGATAGAACCGGCTACCCCCGGAACAGGTCTGTGCATAAAAAATCTACCCCTGGGAAGAGTATCGGTCGGCTCCACACATATTAAGCACTGTAAAGGGGACGGAATAGCGCTTTACGATCGATCCTCATATATTTCCATATCCCCGCTCACCTATATCGTCGGAAACGGCGGATGGGGTATATACACCTCTTACGGTAATCTCAACCTTAATAATCTTGCCGTAATGCTTTATAATACATCGGACAATCAGAACTGAATATTTATATGATTTAGAAGGTGAAAATAATGAATAAAATCCTCACTGCTTTGTTGACAGCGATTCTCTTGGTGGTAAGCCTTAGCTCCTGCGCTTCCAAAAATAATCAAAACAACACCGAAAGCACTTCATCAAATGAAAAAAAGCCGGGGAATATTTATTACCAGGAGGACGGTCTTCCGGAAAAAAATTTTAACGGTGCCGATTTCGTCTTTTTGACGGCAACGGACATAACCGGCGGTGAAATGACCTCTATGGATTCAGAGGATGTTTCCGATCCTCTTGTGAGCTCTATACACCTTCGTACTCAATATGTAGAGGATCGTTTCAGCGTGGATATAAGCGATTACCGTAAACATTATTCCGAAACATACAGTGCGATTTATACCTCGGTGCATGCTCAGGACTATGCGTTTGACGCCTGTTATGGTTTCATAACATGGATGTTTCCGCTTTCTATTGACGGCTGTTTTACGGAATATGCCGATATTCCGTATGTCGATCTGTCAAAGGAATGGTGGGATCAAGGTGCTAAAAAGGCGTTTTCAATTGGTAACCGTATCTTCTATATGACCGGTGATGCTAATATGTTTTATAACGACTACACATGGGTGCTCTATTTCAATAAGGAAATACTGAAGGAAATACAGGAAAATGAACCCTATGACCTTGTTGATTCAGGAGATTGGACAATTGATGAAATGTACCGGCTCGGCGTCAAAGCGGTAAAAAATCTTGATTCTGATCCTACTATTGATCCCAATACAGACCGTGTGGGTATGGTCACACACCAGTATACCGCAAATGCACTTGTATACGGCTGTAATGAACTGTTTTTTCAAAAGAATTCTGAGGATCTTCCCGAAATTTCTTTCGAAAGTAGCCGATTCCAAAATGTCTGTGAAAAAGTAACTCAGCTTTTCCACAACGATAACTTTATGTACGACACAACCGAAAATAACGGAAACGGAGCCAATATTGAAGATACCTTTTCCTCCGGCAGGGCGCTTTTCTGCGGTGAAGTATTGCAGTGTGCCCGCCGGTATCGCGGAATGGAGACGGATTTCGGCATTCTGCCGTATCCGAAATACGACTCAGAGCAAAAGGACTATATAACATATTCCCTTGAAATGGTTTATCCGGTGGCGATCCCCTCCTATTTTACAAGCAGTGATCTCGAAAAAGCGGGTATTATTCTCGAAGCTATGCAATCCGCTTCACACAACTCGGTCATGAGCGCCTATTTCGACGCTGCCCTTACAAGCAAACGTTTTCTTCGCGATGAGCGCTCTGAGGATATGCTCAAAATCATCTTCGATACAAGATGCTATCCTCTTGCCACCATGAAAGATTTCGGAGGCTGTGTTTCTCAGATTGTGTATAACATCCGAACCAATAATCCTTCCTTCTCATCTTTTATTGCCTCAAACAAATCCAAAACCGTCGGAGAGATCAACGAGCTGATAGAAAAACTTTCAGATATCTGATGTAGATACAGAAAGGCTGCCGCATTAAGCGGCAGTCTCAGACGGAAAACAAACCGGCGCTGAGATTTCTATTTTGAAAACTCTTAGCCATTGTCTCTTCCGTCATATCAGCTTGATTATTTTGCTAAAGATTTCTCCAATACTGATAAACAAAGCTCTTTTTTGCGACATAAAAGAAAAACATAGCGATGGGGTACCTTCCATAAAGCAGGTTTCGCTCACCGAAAAATCAAAAGGAGTACAGACGGTTTTGTTCGTACTCCTTTTCGCACGCCTCGCCCTTCAAGGTATAGTGTGTTACGCCTTATAGGAATGCTGCCGATCAGTAGCTTATAAGTGAAATGTTTTGCTATCGCAAAACGTGAAAAAATATGCTGCCCGCATATTTTAAAAACATCTCACTTTGTTCGATGCGAAATAAAATTTGCCCACATTTGCGAAGCAAATATTTCACCACGAAGCGATTTTACTTGCCCCAAAGGGCAAATTTCGTTGGCGCACCTGCTTTATCGCAGGTACGGCGTATTACCTATTTTCTCTGATGTAGTACTCTCAAAGTTAGATACTATGCCGCATCATTTGCAAATTTTTGATAGTACAAATTAATAAAGAAGTAAATTATTTTTTATGGCATTTATTTGCGCCTCTGTAAGTCCTATATCCAGCATATATTGACGCGCATTTTCGGATAGGGTTCCGTCTCCGTATACTTCAAGCTTGCGAAACATAGGTGTGAAAAAGTTTTTATGCATTACCGAGGGCGCATGATCTCCGTTTGCAGAAAAAAGCGACAGGTCATATTCACGGTAAATATTATCTTTACTCATATTGCAAAGTGCTTCCAAAAGAAATGCTATTGTACCGGTGCGATCTCTCCCGACTGTACAATGAAATAGTATTGGATAGTTGTCTTTATCCGCGAAAACTTCGAGTATTTTTCTTGTGACTTCAAAATTTTCTTCACTGTATATGCTTCCTTCGCCGACATAATACGGACCAGAAATTTGAATATAATTTACAGAAGGACCAAGCATGCTTTCTCCGGAATTTCCCTCATCTGATTTTCTTAGGTCAAGTTCAGTTTTGATTCCAAGAACATTAACGCAGTAGTCAATACCTTCCTCTGTTATTTTGTCAAGAGTAGCGGTACGATAAACAATTCCTTGCTTAAGAACTGCACCATCAAGCGTTTTCCAGCCTCCCATATCTCTGGTATTGCTTACTCCGTCGATATTTACTGTTCTGGGAGATGCAGCGGTAGTAAAGCAAAAGGTTTCGCTCTCTTCAATATTGTTTCTTACTTTCCAATAGTATGTTGTTCCACCTTTTAACCCGCTAATATTTAGTTCAAAATTCGAAGTTGCATATACTTCTGTTTTTGAAAAATCACTGTACTCCGAGATGAGAAGTTCACAGCTATTCTGAGAGGAGGAATCCGATTCCCACTTAAAGCGGATTTCCGACGGAGCAAACTTATCGCTTTCCAGGTCAAAATATTTATCACAGCAATTGAGCGTATAGGGCTCAGAAATAAAAGAGAGAATCAGATTATTTGTAATTTGTACATTATCACTTTGATTTTCCGGTAAAAGAAGCCTAATGCTTTTTTCTTTATTTGTTGTACCAACAGTCTCCAATACAGACGATTTATTACTTTTACAGGAAATTAAAGATAATAAGATGGTAAAAGAAAAAATACAAACACCAATAGCTTTTCGATGTAAAATCATAGTTAATCCCTTTCGACATAAATTAAAGTTGCAGAATAGAAATGCTATTTCGTATCGCGATCGATTAGATTTTACGTTATTTTCCGAATAAAAGCAATAGACATAAACAATATGTAGTATATTTTCAGTTTTTTGTTTGATTTATTACATAAGTAGTATATAAATTGTAATAATTTTTTGCCCGTTTTAATGAGACCGACGATAAACAGACTGAAGGGAGAATATAAATATCCGCCCTTCAGTTTACCGTATCCGTAATAAACATGCTCCTATTTCCCCAGCGGAGGCTTTACATATTCATTTGCGTGATCGGCATAATACAGCCGTACAAGCTCCGAAAAACGCGCCTGACACTCGGCAGAAGAGGAAGGAATCCCCCGGTGAATGACAAGCTCTCGGTCAATAACCGCACGGCAGAAAATAATTCTCCATTTCCAGCCTAAACGCAGTTTTTCGGGAAGTAAAGCATCATATTTCATCACAGTTTCATATATCTGAAAAACATGTGCGGGTGATGCGATATCACAATGAAGTAGTCCGTTATCCTCGTATATGTTTCTCGGAAGTGTATTTTCCATCCGAAGAACGGCTTCGGCAAGCTCCTCTGAGCTACAACAGAATTCATGTTTCAGATATTCTCTGACAGAATCTGCGACAGAGTCCCGGTATCCCGAATAAGCCCTGAGGCATACCCATTTGTTGATATCTTCAAAAATACCCTCCGAATACGGAAAACCTCCCCGGTATATTTCTGGAAAACTGTTTTTATTCAGAAAATTCGGAAGAGGATTCGCACCGAAGCCTCCCCAGGGAGACGCTCCCTGCATACTGATCTCCGGAAAAGATATAAACTTAATCTCCTCCGGCAATCCGTTTTCTTTTATTGCGTCCGGAAGCTCGTCAAAAAAATAAGCCATTATATATTCAGGCTTCACGGGAAGCTTTTTTGTTTTTATACGCTTTAATATTCCCTCCCACTCTCCGCTGGTAAAACGGTCAAAAAACCATGTGGAAAGGATAAGCTCTGCATCCGGAAAAACGGATTTAATAACATTTTTCAACCCGGAAAGCAGCTTCAAATAGCCGTTTATTCCCCAAGGAGCGCATTCTGCACAATTGCATCCCCCTTGGTCATACGGCCAGATACAGAAATATTTTAAACGGATATCCGAAAAGGCTTCAAGAACCTCTCTTCTTTGACGCAGAATTTCCTCCGTTCCGCCCTGTTTTGACGGACAGATCTCAGTATTATAAAACCCTGCCATAAGGGATGTATACCCATTCTGAATCCTATTTTCCGCACGAACTGTCTCAAGCGTCCCGTCAAAACCTTCATTAGCAAGCATAAGCAGCGACGGTTCTATTCCGACCGATTCCGCATAGTGAAGAATCCGCTTCAGGCGTTCTGTCATTTTCTCTGCTTTCTCAGAGTGAATCCCAGAATAATGATGCATATCAAACCAGACGAGAAGCGAATTACAGCCGCGCAGCGCCATATCAGCAATAACAGCATATATTTTGTCAAGCGGCGCTTCATGATAATAATTATAAAAATGAGTGGCAAAGTAAATACCGCGAAGCTGTATTTTGTAAGCATGGTGCAGAGAACAGTGCGGGGGAATAAATCCCCCGCGTCCGTCAAATTCCGATTCCGTCATAAATCTTCCGAGCGCGGCGAAAAGATTCGATTCCCTTCCGCCTGACAGCAGAACCGTATTTTTTCCGGGAATAAGGGAATAACAGTCTCCAAGCTCAGGGTCGATCCGAAATTCCAGCGTATAACCCCCCTCTGCCCAAACGCAGTCTCTCTCACGAAGCTTTTCCCCGAATATTTCTTTCAAACGATCCATCGTTTTTCTTCCGACCGCACCATTTTCATGAATCCCAAAACCGTTGATTTTTTTCATATCGTTTTATTCGCAAACAAATCCATCGGAAGTAAGCTCTCCGTCAAAGACAAGATAAACGGGAGCAAGCGAGGCTTTTACCGATCCGCCTACCTCTATGGGATTTCCGTACATATCGTAAGCACTAAATGTCTTTCCTTCAGGAAGCTTTAATGTTCCGCTTGAGATACCGTCGCTGAATACCGTTACCACGCTCTGTTCTCCATCGGAATAAATATCCGCGTAAAGAGCACGGTTATCGCTTACCGTACAGACTTTCCTGCACTGTCCGAGCTTACCGATCAGTACGGCATAGGCAATCGCCGCCTTTTTGGGCTGAAGATAGCTGTCAAAAATAGCCCATCCGTCCTCAGGAGATACCGGAAATGCGCGGAATGAATACTGAACATACATCTTGTAGTCATGCCCCCGTGTATAAAGAATCTTTGCCATAAGATGCTCTGCCTGAGATTGCTCGTTTGTCTCATAAAGCCCCGCCTCGGTATTATATATGCCTTCCATACTGAGTCCCGCTTCCTCAGCTTGCCTTGTCATCTCGTTCAAAGTATTGAAAAAATATCCGTCGTTGAACTGACCGTGAATGTGTATGGAAAACGTATCGATCAGCTTTTTATCAAGCAATTTTCTGAATCCCGCAAAATACGGTCTGCTGTCTTTGTATCTGTAATCCGACGGATCGTTCACCACCGTCAGCCCTCCGGGATAAAGCAGAACATCGGGATTTACTGCCCTGAAGATTTTTGCTGTTCTTTCAAGAAGAAACAGATAGTCCTCCGGCTTTCCGGTGAAAAACTCCCAATCAGGCTCGTTCCATATCTCCCAAAAGATATTTTCATTATTCGCATATCTCTCGGCAAGCGCTGTAACATAAGCATCCCACTTCTCCTCTTCCGGACACACCGACCAATACATATTTTCATCGGTAAGCGAGAGATATTCCTCCTTTACCGCCCATTTGGGAGTAGACTGAAGCAGCCAATTCAGAATAATACCTTTCTCCTCCGCAGCCTTGACCAGCTTATCCATCCAGGTAAAATTGATATCGGAGGTTTCGGTCGGCTGCATGGTTTCCCATACCGTTCCGTCTTCCCGTATTAGATTACACCCCAGCCATTCTATTGTATTGAGTATTGACGTCTCGGACTCAGAAGAGGTTTGTCCTCCTACTGCATAATCGGTTCCCCAGGTATAAGCGCGGCAAATATAAGGCTGCACTCCGAAATAAAATTGATTAGACGCGATTTTATTTTTCGGCACCACTCCTACATTGAAGGAAAGACGGATATCTCCCTCCAATACAAGTGTGAGCGTATACACACCGTTAAGCTTTGCCGAAAATGAGCCTGTATAGGTATGTGTTCCTCCGTCCGGCTGTTTCATGGTAAAGCTTTTTTCTTCATTGATTCTGAGAGATATCGAGGTAAAAGTAACTCTTGCCTCTGTTCCATTGAGCGATTCGCCGGTAACCTGCGCAAAAAAACCGATTTGACTGTCAGGTTCAAAAAGATTCAGCCCTCCTACAGCTCCGAATATAACTCTGATTCCGTCTTTATTGTATATCACGTTTTTATATTTCCCTCCTTCGAGATTAACATCCATTTCTATTCCGGAAGATTCGGTCCCGCTATCAATGATCGGCGCCGCCGTCTCGGTCTGAGAGAAGCTATCTTTGTTATTCTCCTTTTCGTTCGCACACGCCGCAGCCGTTATAATCATCATAAGCAGAAGAACCGATAAAAAAATCTTTACTTTCATAAAATGTATCCTTTCGATTATTCAAGTACCACCGTGCACAAGTCCCACGGAGCAACGGAGGGCAGCGTTATTATGAGATTGCCGTTTTTCATCATAGATGAAAGAAGGCTGCTGCTGCCGTTGGGAAGATACGCAGCCGCACTTTCACACACCGGTCTGCGTATTTCAAGTGTTATCCCGTTTGCTACTCCAACCGTAGTATTCAGAACACTGACAGACGCTGTTTTCCCCTCTGCGGTTTCACGGGGGAGGAGAACCACCTGATGACGTCCTGTTGATATGACAGGAAGACGGGCCTCCGAAATCAGATCCAGTGCGTTTATAATCTGCCGGCGTTTATTCCAGCTTATAACAGAAATCCACGGATACTGTCCCGAGACATACCACTCCGCACCCTTGGAGGTCTTAACGATTGCTGACGATATACCGAATGGATATTTATCGTTGTCGCAGATCTTCCGGGCAGCCAATCCGTCAGTGCCGTAATAGCCAAGCACTTCTGTTTCGCCGTTTATATCTGTCAGATAGCTTCCCGAACGCTGCATAAGTCCGTTCTCCCAGCGTTTTCCAGCGGCATCTCCGTTTATTTTATGCTCGGTATAAACCTCATAAAGCAGAAGCGTATCGCATAGCTCTGCCGATGCACTGAAAAAGCTCCCGTAGCCTTTCCTGCAAAGACAGGACAGAGCGTCTCCGCCGCAAAATACAGGTTTTCCTGCAAGATATTCGATATCGTCGTCACTCATACAAGCTGCTACCTCGGCAGTAAGCATATATATGGGATTTTTGCTGTTCTTTCTGAATGATACCGGTATGCCGCACCGCTGAATATCATTCCCTGTATGCCAGGGCACCTCTGTCCATGCATAGCTATGTTCGCCTGCCGCAAGATCTCTTTTCCATATATCATCCGGTAAATAATGAGTAATGCCGCATTCATATGTTGTCTTGCTTAGATAAGACAATTTTTCCCAATAGCATCTGTGTCTTGAAAAATCACTGAAAAATTCTTCATGCCAAGACAAAGGCTCGAAGTCATACATCATCGAAGCATAACTCATGGAATCGGCTCCGCCGGCAAGATAAAGCGAAGTTTCATAACAGGTCCCGGCGGAAGATTTTCCGAAACACACATGCGGAAAATTCTCAATTTCCGGTCTTATTTCATCGACCTCTCCCTCACATAGGCTGTTTTGATAACGGATACAATCCAATTTTCTCAGCATGTCCGATGGATTATGGTCATTATAAGTTCCGGCTCCCGGACGAGTTCCCAGCGTTTTCCCGCTCTCTGCGCGTAATGCTCTGAATATCTCCGCAAAATCCTCATCAGCCGGAAGACCGCCGGCTCCGTGCTGATA
>USPP01000040.1 GCA_900556615.1 uncultured Eubacteriales bacterium | reverse complement strand
GATACAGCGGTTTTGAGTGCTTTTACTGACATTTTTCTATTGATGCCAGATAAGGCAGAAAAGGCTTGCGGCAGCGTATCAATAAAATCTTCTCCTCCTACGGGGGTTCCGTCACCATAATACGCGCGGATAAAGCGATCTCCGTTAAAAGCTTTTTCACAGGATTTTTTCAGTTGGTTTACGGTATCGCGGTACTTTGCAGCTCCGCATAAATCTCCTTCTCCAGCAGCAATAGGAATGAAACGTTCGAGTACAGATATAAGAAAGAATCCAAGCCAAACGCTTTCTCCACCGTCAGCCCCGACATGATTCATGCCGTCATTCCAGTCGCCTCCGCCTATAAAAGGAAGTTCGTGCGCTCCGAAAGTAAGAGCGTGTTCTATCGCTCTTGCACAATGACTGTAAAGCGATTCGGAGAACTTACTTTTTTCAGGCGTTTCGTATCGGTCGGATTCATTCTCGTTCAGCAAAGGAGAAGACAGATATGGCAAATTGACATCGAGAATATCACGGTCTTCCGTGAACAGAATATACTCGGCAGTGATATAGGGAAGCCACAGATAATCGTCGGAATATCGGGTTCTTACTCCTTTGGAGGTTCCGTATACGGTATGCCACCAATGCATGACGTCTCCTTCCTCATATTGATGCGCGGCGCAGCGGAGTATATGAGTTCTTGCAAGAGAGGGGGCGCCGTGCATGATGCATAGGCAGTCTTGAAGCTGATCGCGAAAGCCGTAAGCGCCTCCTGACTGATAAAAACCCGTTCTTCCGAAGAATCGGCAGACAAGCGCCTGATAGGGGAGGTAGTAGCCTGTCATTTCTGCCAGATACGGGTCGTTCATTTTCAAATTAAAGCTTGGCAGGAGGTAAGAAATTGCGGCTTCATATTCTGCTTCGGCAGAGGATATCTGAGCTTCGGTTGAATAGGAGGATTTGATTTCGGAAAATACAGCCTCGCCCCCCGACGGATATGCTCCGAGGATATATACTCTTTTCCCCGGAAATCTTTTTTCCGTCAGAAATCCGGTATCATATTTCTTTTCTGAGGTGATCCGCGGGACAAATCTTATGGTATCTCCGTCATGAATTTTACTAATCGGTTTTGACGCTGATGTTTTTTCTCCCATCACGGGAATTATTCTGTATTCAAGAGAAACATCATCCGGAATTTCAACTGTGATGATCTTGCAGGGAAGCTTCACGCCGATTGTAACTGTCACTTTATAATCAATCTGATTTATGCTTCCCCAATATTCTGCCGCTCCCCGTCCAAAGAAAACCTTATAAGCGCAGGCACAAAGGTCATATTCCTGTCCTTCTTCCGTATAGATCAGTCTTTCTCCTGAAAAATCAAGAAGATTATCGCCGTTGAAGAGGGTGATCCGTCTTTCATGGGAGTTGCCTATCCAAGTATATCCGAGAGAATTTTGGGTAACAAGCGTTCCGAAATGATTCATGGCATAGACATATGACCAGGGAGTGCTCTGCGAACCTTTGTATACGGCAAAGCCCTTTTTCATGAAGCTTCCCCCGTAAACCGGAAGACCGTCGCTGTTTTCCGTGGGACGGAGAATGATTGGCGGCTTTGCTATGATTTCTTCTCTCGGCTTAACCGGTCTGATATAGGCAGTACATATGCCGTCAAGTGTACTTTCCCTGTCGATTTCAGCATAAAGTACCGAAACTGCCGAAAGCACATCGCTTCCGCCGTCTATCAGAAAAATACCGTTCGAGTGTCCTATCATAAAAGTGCTTGCCGTCTCTTCGCACAATTCTCTCAATGCCGCGAGCTGTGTACCGCCATAATCTCCGTCGCTCTTATACATAAGAACAAGATCGCTCTTGATGCCTGAAAGCGCAAGGTATTTGTGTGCGGAAATAAAACCTGATAAGATTCTTCTCACAGGGCTTCCTCCTGTAAGGGTATCCTTTATATCAAGGCAGAAAACCGGAATGTCGCCGGATATGCCGTATCTCCACAGTTCTCCGATGGAATGCGTTACAGCAGCTTTTCCCGCATTGCGCTTCCGTACAGCACAGGTAAACATAAGCTCGGCGTAGCGGCTGAAATCGCCCTGCGCTCCGCATACGTTAAGGCGCTCTTCCGTGGTTCTGAGTAACTTCTCGGAAAAGAATACAGCGGCATTTTTGTATTTTGAAGAATGAATTTCTTTTCTTGCCGCAAATAATGAGGCAACAGCTTCAGATCGACTTTCTCCGACTGTCATAAGGATATTGCCTATATATCTACCGCCCTGGCTTTCAGATTCCTTTTTTACAGCACAAAAGGGGTTGATCACAGCTCCGCAAGGTGCATTAAACTCTTCGGTAAAGAGTTTTTCAAAATCTTTTTCCGAATACATCAGACCGAGTATATCCCGTGAAGTCTGATAGCTTTCTTTTCCGCCGTGGCTTTCAAAGGATACGGCAAGGCACAGATCGGGTTCCTCGGGATTTTTCTGTTTTTTGGTATAAAGAAGCAGAGATTCCGCTTCGAGATATTCCGCACTGATCATAATATCGGAATAGGCGGGATGCGCTTCTCTGTCATGGGCAGGGGAGAGACAGGGTTCAAAACAGAATAATGGATATAGCTTTCTGAAGTGTCCTCTGACATCAAGAGATATTGCGAAACATTTGTTTTTGCCGGAAACAGAGACGGAAACCTCCGCCATAAGCTCTTTTTCGTCGAGACGGAATATAAATTTATTTTGAATAGCTCCTCTTGACATAGTACCTGAAAGTGCGTCATATATTTTTCCGTCCGCGGAAAACAGAAGACGAGGACGGTGTATTTCCCCGAAGATAAACGGATCTACCGATATATCGATTCCCGATACCGAGAATTTTAGAATATCAAGGCTTCCCGTTACGGTAATTCCGTTTTCTGATATGACGGAAGCGTAGGGCATAGCGGGAGATGGAGAATGATCGGTTTTGATTATACGGGAGACCTGATTGCGTGAAAGAGGGTGATAGGCAGTGTTTTTTCTTCTTATTATATGCTTTGCAATGTCAGCATTTATCGGTATTTTTTCTTCCAAAAGTTCTGCTGACGACGCCATTTCGGGGCTCTTCATAAATCTCTTGACAAAAACTCCGCCGAAACAAGCGTTTGCACAGGAAATCATACTCATTCCTATATGATGAGACATATAGCTTCGTATAATGGCATAACCTTTTCCAACTCTTGCAGGCGTAAAGTCGAGCGCTTCATAAAATCCGTACTGACCGTACATGCCCAGATTTTTCAGGTTTTTCAGATTTTCGAGCACCGCTCCGGGAGAGATACAAAGGCAAAGAAAGGAAGAATACGGAGAAATAACATTATCCTTTTCAAGACCTCGCTTCATTCCCAAAGACGCTGCTCCGAATGCCTTGTATTGATAGTTAAGATCGGGATCAAACATAAAATATCCGCTTTCCGATCTTCCCCAGACACCGCTTGTACTGTCGGCTTTTTGTTCCCTAACGGCAAAAGAAAGCGCTTCATATGACAGTGAGCCGAATCGCGTCGGAAGAAGGAGTGCGGGCATCATATATTCAAACATAGTGCCGGTCCATGATGCAAGACCTATATAGCCGTCGCGGCTGATGAGGGGCCTTGAAAGACGGCTCCAATGCTCACGCGGCACCTGACCGGAGGCGATTGCATAATAGGAGGTAGTTCTTGCTTCGCTTATGAAAATATCATAGCATCCCTCTCCGACCTCTCCCGAAGCGGTGCTGATTCCGATTCTGAAAAGTTTTTTCCTTTTGTCAAACAGAGGTGAAAAGTCGGTTTCTGAAATAAGCTTTGCTATTCTTGCTGAAAGCTCGCTTATTCGTCTCGTACCATCGTCATAATCGTCAAGTGAATAATAGAGAGCGACAAGACAGGTTATGAAATTGCCTGAATCGACGGTAGAAACATACGGTGAACCGAGAATGTCAAGAGTTTGCGTATTATACCAATTGTAAAGATGTCCGTTCCATTTCTGCATTTTTTCTATGGAGTCGATCGCATTCTTCAATCTGGAGATCAGCTCACTGAGGGTAATGAATCCGAAGTCCTTTGCTGCCGCACAGCTTAATAAATATAGTCCTATATTAGTAGGAGAAGTGCGGTGAGCGGTTATTTCCGCAGGAGAAAGCTGGAAATTATCCGGAGGAAGATAAGAATCGGCGGCGGTTACTTTTTCCGAGAAAAATTTCCATATATCTTCGGCGTATCCGGTAATTTCATTTTTTTGAGATTTTGTAATGTGCGGCGCCGGAGAAAATTCTTTGCCTATCAGATAGGCGGCAAAGGGAAACATTACCCATAGCGCGCCTATTGCTTTAATGGCAGCGGCAGGGCAGAATATCAACACGGCGGCGCCTGCAAGAAGAGAGGGAAGCATTTTGTACAAATAAAGCGGAAGGCCGTTTATTCCTTTCTCTGCTTCCGATGCCGTTTTCCATTCAAGCATATGCTTTCTTGAAAACAGCATACGAAATCCGGCGCGTAAAACGGCGTCTGCCGAAATCAGCGCATTCTGGAGAAGCGAGGCAATTGCATATAAAAAATTTCCTACAGCGTGAAAAACTCCCGGCATCACATAGGAGAAAAAACGGCGTCCGGAACTTTTCAGCAAAAAAATGACCGATATAAGACAGGGAAAAATCAGGTAGGATAAAGCAAGCATCAGAGTTACAGAGGCGGTATTTTCAGGAAGAAAAATGCACCACAGCACCGCTGCTGCCGCTGCAATCGGAACAAGCGAGCGTCGGATATTATCATGAATTTTATATTTTGACAGATTTGAGATCGGATTGCGGTAAAGCTTTCCTTTACTGTTCTGTACATATTTACCGGTAAACATAAGCGCCTGTACATCGCCTCTTATCCATCGGTGCTGACGATCGAGACAGGAAAGCGGATTTTTCGGAAGATTATCGGTAAGAGAGATATCGGTAAGAGCTGCCGCTCGGAGCCTTGTTCCCTCCAGCAAATCATGACTGAGAACCGATTCGTCCGGGAAAGCGCCGTCAATAACCTCTGAAAATGCGGTTACATCGAATATCCCTTTACCGCAGAATATACCTTCCCCAAAGATACTTTGGTAGGTTTCATATGCGGCGCTTGCATAAATATCGGTTCCTCCGTTTCCGGCTGAAAGAACGGAAAACGGCGTTTTTTCGGCAGATTCAAGAGAGGCTTCCATTCTTGGCTGCATGATGGCATGTCCGCTCACTACCCTTCCGTTTTCGATGACAGGAGTATTCGCGGGATGAAGCATGGAACCGACCATGTCCCTGATTGCTCCGTTATATAGCCTGGTATCGGAATCAAGAGTGATAACATATTTCATTCCCGAAAGTCGGACCGGATCGCCGCAAAGAACAGATATGGAGGAATTTTTTCCGCGAAGCAGGCGTGTGAGTTCAATTACTGCTCCGCGTTTTCTTTCCCACCCCATATATTTTCCCTCTGTTGCGGAAAAACGTCTGCTTCTTACGAAGAGATAAATCTCGCAGCCGTATTTGCTGTTGAGGCTTTCGAGACATTCCCGGGCAAAGGCAATAAGTCTTTCATCTTCGGGGCTTGAAGATGTATTTGCTTCCTTCAGGTCGCAAAGCAAACCGAAATAGGCATTTTTGTCACGGTTTGCGAAATAACAGTTTCGTATTTTTTCCGAAAGCTCTTTTGCGTCTTTTTCTGAGGTAAGAAGGGAAGTGATTACACATATGGTAGGAGCCTCATCAGGGATTGAGGAGAGTTTAAGCCTGGGAATAGGAGAATATTTGACAATACGGGAAAAGAGGGCGTCGCAAATTTCTTTAGATAATTCCGAAAGCGGCAGAATCAACAGAAGAGAGAGGGCAATATTACCTTTAGTAAGAAAAGCGGCGAGTAAAAAAAACAGGGTACAGATAATCCATATTGAAGGAAAATAGATTTTGGAAGCGATGCTCTTTTTTTCTTTCAGCGGATTAGATGAGCAGAGTATCTTTGCTGCTTCTGTTTCACTGATAGAAAATTTTTCGGCGTAGCCGGCAACATTGTTTCGACAGGCATTTTTTGTTGCGTTATCGGAACCGTAAAAATATTTGCTTTTATAAAGAATTCTTTCTGCTTCCGACAGATGCATCATAATTTCATCTGGATCTATATGGTGAAGCGTTTTCAGATACTCAACGGTATCACAGAGTTCTCTGTCGGAACGAAAAGGGATATTCAGTCCGATGAGCGCCCAAACGGTTGCATAATCATAAAACAGCGAAATTTCGCGGAACGAAAAAGTAATATCTCCTTTTGTCATGATGGCGGCAATTTTGTCGGGATCGCTGATTTTATCCGGTATAACTATGTTATGAACTTTATCGAAGAACGAGGAATATTTTATTTTTTTTCCGATTGCTCTTTCTGCTTTCTCTGCGTATTGTTCGAGAATGGTGAATAAATCCGAATCACCGTATACTCTTTCTATTTCCGACATGATTTTATTTATGTTTATTTTTCTGATTTTCGTCATAGAAGTTTCCTTCCTTACAATTTATCAAGCTTTGCCTGAAGTCAACTTATTCAGGTATTTGATAGTATCGACAGAAATCAGGAATATTATGACTGTAATATATGAAGATTAAAAGATAAATCATGTGTAAAAAAGAACCCTGCTATTTAAGGGTACCTCTAAAAAATCACTGCCCAAATCCGGTTCGAGATGTTTTCCGCCATTTGTCACAAAAATCTTTGACAGATGGATACGCTGTCTGCGGAATTTTTGTTTAGACTGACAAAAAATCTCTTTGACGTCTATGTACATTGAATGATTAGAGATTCTCTTAAAGATAAACAGAGGTTCTTTGCGATTTTCGGCTTTTGGAAACCATTATAAAATGACAATTTCTTTATCCAAGATGGCATATCGGGAAGTCAGAAAATGTTCTTTCTGTGCTTTGGGGATTGTTTATAGTATTATGATGCTGAGGAAAGGCGGATTATGGCGAGAAGTCAGATTCGGTAATTTGTCCGTTTTTTATCTCTTTTATCGTTTCTGCTTTTTGCTACATTATACCTAACCCTTCAAGAAGGATTTTGACACCAATCAGTATAAGAATGGAACCTCCTATGATGGAAGCTATTTTTTGAAATTTTTCACCGACAAGATTTCCTATTCTTACTCCGAGCGCTGATATTAAGAAGGTGGTAATGCCGATAAGAGAGATTGCCGGTATAATATTTACGCTTACAAGAGCGAAGGACACGCCGACAGCAAGAGCGTCAATGCTCGTTGCGACAGCGAGAGGAGCCATGGCTTTAAAGGACATTGAACCATCTGTGCATTCTTCATCTCCTTTTATTGCTTCTCTGATCATATTCACACCGATTGTCAAAAGAAGAAAAAAGGCAATATAAAAGGAATAATCGGTAATTTTGGCGGCGACAGTGCTTGCGAGCAAGTAGCCGATAAACGGCATTAGCGCCTGAAATATACCGAAATAGAATCCTGCGGTCAAGCAATGGCGGAGGGTGATTTTTTTTATAGAAAGTCCTTTACAGACTGACACGGCAAAGGCGTCCATAGAAAGACATATCGCAATTGTAAAGAGTTCCCCAATATCCATAAAAATTATATCCTTGCTTCTTTACTGATAAGATTTCGGGAGATAAAAAATAGACTTATCTGCCAAAACATGCAGATAAGTCTCGCCGTTTCATACCCAACCAGAGAAAATCTCAGAATGTTGATAGGGCAACGCATTTGCGCCGGCTACTCCCTTATCTATGTATTATAGCATATGCGTATTGATTTGTCAATATTATTCAAATATTGATCGATATTCTCGCACAACGCATAGATTAAAATGGCAAAGAACAGAAAAAACACCTAAGTCATATCAGAATAATGTTATCGCTGATAAAATCAAAAAGTATCGTAACACGACAAAAGGATATTATTCTTATCAGATTTTCATAAAAAGGGAGCAATTCAATTTATATGTATACTATAAACCTTCCAATACATCAAGCTTTTCATAGAGAGAAAGAAGCTTGTCCTCAAGCTCTGTGAGTTTCTTCTCAAGCGCCGCAAGGTGTATATGGTTATAAGCGTCGCAGGTATTGATTTCCTCGTTTACCTCGGAAATTTGTTTTTCAGTGATACCGATATCCTCCTTCAGATTTCTTAATAAACGTTCCGATTTTCTGTGTTCCGCCATTTCACGTTTCGTATTGAGATATTGCTCTTTTGAGGTGGTAATGGTGGTCTCTTTTTTATCGTTTTCCGGTTTTGAGAGATATTTTTTCTTGTATTCAATATACTGATTATAGCTTCCTTCAAAAGCAAATAAGTGACAGTTGCTTTCTGCGCCGAAGTCGAGTATTCTGGTAGCGAGTTTATTAATGAAGTATCTGTCGTGTGATACCGCGATTATCGTTCCTTCAAAGGCGGTAAGAGCATCCTCTAAAACCTCGCGTGAGTTAATATCCAAATGATTTGTGGGCTCGTCCAGAATCAGAAGATTCATTTTAGAGAGCATAAGCCGCGCAAGCGTGAGTCTTGCTTTTTCGCCACCGCTGAGAACCGATACCTTTTTGAAAATATCGTCACCCTTGAACAGAAAGAGAGCAAGCGCGCTTCTTACCGTTGTTTCCGTCATAGATGGATATGCGTTCCAAATTTCGTCAAGAACCGTATTTTCCGGATGAAGGTCTTGATTTTCCTGATCATAATAACCGATTTTTACATTATACCCTCTTGCTGCAAATCCCTTATCGGCAGAAAGACGTCCTGCAAGAATCTTAATGAGTGTGGATTTTCCGCATCCGTTTTGACCGCAAATAAAAAGGCGGTCATGCTTTTTGACATCGAACGAGAGAGAGTCAAAAAGTGGCTTCCCAGGATATCCTTTTGCCAATCCGCTCACCGTCATAACGTCGTTTCCACTCTCTTCCGATTTCTCAAAGGTCATTCTGATCTTATCGGGAAGTGCTTCCGGTTTATCAATACGTTCCATTTTATCGAGGAGCTTTTGACGGCTTTCGGCAGCGATGATATTACGCTCGCGATTCCATTGTTTCTGCTGTTCGATATAGGCTTCTATTCGTTTTATTTCTTTTTGCTGATTATTGTAGTGCTTTTCCTGAATATCTCGGTCGATCGCTTTTTGCTTTACATAAGCCGTATAGTTTCCGTTGAAAATACGGGATTTTTTGTTTTCGATTTCAAGAATTTTATTTGCGACGGAGTCAAGAAAATAACGGTCGTGGGAAATGACAAAACTCATACGAACG
>USPP01000039.1 GCA_900556615.1 uncultured Eubacteriales bacterium | reverse complement strand
GAATGACGCTTAACGAGGCGGCTGAGGATTTGAAGCTCTTGGACAGCCTGAACGGAACAAAGATCATTTCTAAAGGAAATCACGATTTCTGGTGGCAGTCGCGGCAGAAGATTGAAAATTTATTTGTATCAAGCGGAATCAATACAATAAAGCTTCTTCACAATAATTCATATTTATGCGAGGATAAAATAATATGTGGCTCGCGCGGATGGTTTTGTGATCCTAAAGCTTCGCCTGAGAATACCGATTCGGTCAAAATATCGGCAAGAGAAGTGATTCGTACCGAGATGAGTATAAGAGCGGCACTTGAGCTTAGAGGCGGCAGGGATTTAGAACTTATTGCTTTTTTTCATTTTCCACCGGTTTATAAAAATTTCATCTGCCGCGGAATAGTTGAGCTTCTTCACAGATACGGCATAAGGTGCTGCTATTACGGTCATGTACACGGAAATTATGATATGCCCCAGACAATTTGCTTTGAGAATATTAATATGACGCTGATATCTGCCGATTATTTAAAATTTATACCTTATCGTATTGTGTAAAAAATGTTAATATTTTGTTTTTTCCCTTGACAATGTCTCAGAATTTGGTACAATTATATATTGATTTGTTTTGATAAAATAAAGATAATACATTCGGAGGAGATACAGAATGAGTTTAAAGAGCATGAATAAGCCGACCGGAAATCAGGTGGAGCTTGAAATTTCCATTGATAAGGAAAGCTTTGAAAAAGCGGTTTCCGCCGCTTACAGAAAAAATGTCGGAAAAATGAATATTCCCGGCTTCCGTAAAGGCAAGGCTCCCAGATCAATTATTGAAAAGATGTATGGCAAGGGTGTTTTTTATGATGATGCGTTGAACGCTCTTATTCCCGATGCTTTTGAATCGGCGCTTGCGGAGTCAGGCGAAAAACCGGTTGGACAGCCGGAGTTTGAGGTTGTTTCTATCGAGGATGAGGTTGTTGTAAAGGCTTCTTTCCCCGTAAAACCCGATGTCGCACTCAGGCAGTATAAGGGCTTTGAAATAGACCGTACCGTTTCCCCTGTTACCGATGATGAGGTTGATTCCGAAATTGCGCAGGTTCGTTCTCGCAACTCCCGTACAGTAGATATTACCGACCGCGCGGCTGCAGAGGGCGATATTGCTGTAATTGATTATGAAGGATCGATCGACGGCGTTCCTTTTGACGGCGGAAAAGGCGAAAAATATAATCTTACACTTGGCTCCGGACAGTTTATTCCTGGCTTTGAAGGTCAGATTGTCGGTCATAACGCTGGAGATGCTTTTGACGTATGTGTAACTTTCCCGGAGGATTATCATGCCAAGGAGCTTGCCGGCAAGGAAGCTGTTTTCAAGACGGTTCTTCATGAGATAAAATTCAACGAGCTTCCTGAGCTTGATGACGATTTTGCAAAAGATGTATCCGAATTTGATACTTTTGATGAATACAAAGCAGATGTCAAGGCAAAAATTACAGAGAGACATAATAAAACAGCCGATTCCGAGGTGGAAGAAAAGCTTATTGACGCACTTATAGAGAATCTTGAAGCCGATATCCCGGAAGCAATGTTTGTTTCTGAGACCGAGAATCAGCTTCGTGATTATGATAACCGTCTCAGAATGCAAGGGCTTGATCTCGGTACTTATTTGAAATATACGGGACTTGACCTTGACAAGATGAGAGAACAATTCAGACCGCGTGCCGAGCGCCAGGTTAAAACAAGGCTTGCTCTTGAAAAAATTGCTCAGCTTGAGAATATTGAAGTTACCGAAGAGGATACCGAAGCTGAAATCAAAAAGATTGCCGAAATGTATAATATGGAGGCTGAGAAGGTCAGGGAGCAGATATCTCCTGACATGCTTGCCGAAGATATTAAGGTCGGTAAAGCGGTTGAACTTGTAAAAGCCAACGCCGTGATCACCGATAAAGCTTCGGAAACGGAAAAGACCGAATAATCCGGAGGAAACGTTAATGGAGCTTCAAGGAAAAAAGATTAATTTTCTCGGTGATAGTATTACCGAAGGCGTAGGAGCTTCCTGTGCGGAAAATGTTTATCATCAGGTTATGAAGCGTAAATATGGTCTTGCGGAGGCGAGAAACTATGGAATAGGAGGGACTCGCTACGCACGCCAGATAACTCCTTCCAATGAAGTGTGGGATCATGATTTCTGCGAGAGACTTCATAATATGGACGATGATGCCGATGTTGTGATTGTATTTGGGGGGACAAATGATTTCGGTCATGGAGATGCTCCTATCGGCACCTTTGAGGACAGAGAACCAAATACTTTTTACGGTGCATGTCATTATGTTTATTCTCATCTTATAGAAAAATATCCGGCTGCGGTTATTGTTGTAATGAC
This sequence comes from uncultured Eubacteriales bacterium, assembly GCA_900556615.1. Lineage (GTDB taxonomy): Bacteria > Bacillota > Clostridia > Oscillospirales > CAG-272 > Colimorpha_A. The sequence goes on along the minus strand of USPP01000039.1, from coordinate 6,946 downwards.
ACCTCTTCACCGCACGAATGAGATGTTTACGGATGGTGACGGTCATCAAAAGGCATATCATTACGGGAATCTGAAAAGATATGTGGATATCATTCGTGAGGTTGCTGAATATTACAGTCTGCCGGTAGTGGATCTTTTTGCTTCCTCCGGCATACAGCCGAATATTCCGGTAATTCGCGAAGCCTATACCGTTGACGGGCTTCATCCGAATGACAGAGGGTATGCTTTGATAGCTGAGCGTTTAGGCAATTTTTTGCTTCATTATTGAGTTAGTATCCAATTGTAAAACTGTGTTTTACAATTGATAATCGTGCGGCGTGGAAAGGTGCGCTTATCTCTGGCGGCAAAAATCAAGGATTTTTGCCACACCCTTCGGCGCGCGTACTCACTTTGTTCATCTTAAAGGTGTTTTTTCGTCGGCAAAGCCGTTGAAAAAAACGGATTTTATTACAATCATTGGCTTTAACAATCGGCTATAACCGGATTGGAGCAACGCCGCATAATTCGCGGCATTCGTCTTGTCGGGGCGGTGTTGCTTTACCATCGCACAGTAGCGCGGAGGCTTTCTTTTTACGTTCTCCGCGCACTTTTATACCGGTATAACCGGTTTCGCTGCCCGGATCGGATTGTCCGGGAGAAAGGATATATTTTATGGCACTTGTACCAACCGTCATTGAACAGACAAACCGGGGAGAACGCGCTTATGACATCTATTCGCGTCTTCTTAACGATCGTATTGTTTTTCTTGCCGATGAGGTAAATGATGTTACTGCATCGCTTGTAGTGGCGCAGCTTCTTTTCCTTGAGGCGCAGGATCCTGACAAGGATATCTGTCTTTACATCAATAGTCCTGGCGGATCGGTTACCGCCGGTCTTGCCATATATGATACAATGAATTATATAAAGTGCGACGTATCAACAATTTGTATTGGTATGGCTGCCAGCATGGGAGCTTTTCTGCTCTCTTCCGGTACCAAAGGAAAGCGTCTTGCGCTTCCGAACAGCGAGATTATGATTCATCAGCCTCTCGGCGGAATGCAGGGGCAAGCCTCTGATATAAAGATTCATGCAGATCATATTATCAGAACTCGCGACACACTTAACCGTATTCTTGCGCAAAATACCGGGAAGCCGCTCGATATAATAGAACGTGATACCGACAGAGATAACTTTCTTTCTGCAGCAGCAGCAGCAGAGTACGGTCTTATCGATAAGGTTATTGATAGACGAGCATAAACAGTTTGATAATATTCATTCCTGAAAGGACTGCATATGGCAGGAAACAACAACAATAATAACGGTAACGAGCAGGTTTACTGTGATTTTTGCGGACGGCTTGAGAATCAGGTTCAATACCTTATTCCGTCGCCTACCGGTTTATTTATTTGTGATAAATGTCTTGAAGGCTGTAATCAGCTTGTTGCCGAACATTTTAAAAAAGTATCATACAGGGAGAAAGCGGGAAACGGCTTATCGCTCGACACTTTACCCAAGCCCTCTGAGCTGAAAGCGGTGCTTGACGAATATGTTATAGGTCAGGACGGAGCAAAGAAAACGCTTTCCGTTGCGGTTTATAATCATTATAAGCGGATTTTGCAAGAAAAAAAAGATGCAGACGACGTGGAAATTCAGAAAAGCAACGTGCTTTTGATAGGCCCGACGGGTGTGGGAAAAACCTTTCTTGCGCAGACGCTTGCAAAAACGCTTAAGGTTCCTTTCGCAATAGCTGACGCGACCACGCTTACCGAGGCCGGGTATGTCGGAGAAGACGTTGAGAATATACTTCTGCGGCTTATACAGGCGGCTGACTATGATGTCGAACTGGCAGAAAAAGGCATTATTTATATTGACGAAATCGATAAAATTTCAAGAAAGAGCGAAAATCGATCTATAACAAGGGACGTTTCGGGGGAAGGTGTTCAGCAGGCGCTTTTAAAAATTCTCGAAGGAACGGTTTCCAATGTACCGCCTCAAGGGGGAAGAAAACATCCGAATCAGGAGTTTATACAGATCAACACGGAGAATATCCTGTTTATCTGCGGAGGTGCGTTTGACGGACTTGAAAATGTTATAGAGCAAAGAACGGGAAAATCCTCGCTCGGATTCGGAAGTCAAATTCTGAAAAAAGCTGAGAAAGACAATGTTGATATTTATAAGGATGTAACGCCGCATGATATTGTTAAATTCGGTCTCATTCCGGAGCTTGTTGGCAGACTTCCTGTTATTGTCGGACTTCAGAAGCTTGACAGAGAAGCGCTTGTCAGAATATTGAAAGAGCCGAAAAACGCTGTTATAAAGCAATATATGAAGCTCTTTGAAATGGATGGCGTAAAGCTTCGTTTTACTGACGGTGCACTTGAAAAAATAGCGGACCGAGCAATAGAGCTTAACACGGGTGCCAGAGGATTGCGCTCAATAGTCGAAGGAATATTGCTTGATATTATGTATGATGTACCCTCAAAGAATGACGTACAGCAAGTAACAATTACCAAAAATACCGTAACAAACGGCGAAAAGCCTAAACTGATTTACCGAGAAGACTGATTATCGGTTACGGAAGCAGACAAAGAGCAGCTATATTTTATAAAATGCGGGAGAGCTTAGTTCTTTCCTGCATTTTTTTACATTAAATCAAAAAAAGTTATGTACAAATCGGATTTCGTGTGTTATAATTAATCTTGGATTATTGTCGAATAAAATGCTATTTTCTGAAAGGTTATTTTGATGAACGCAAAATACGGGAGAAAACCTCTGCAAAAGCATGAAAAATCGGAAGTGCTTCCGAAATCCGTATCGTATGTTATCGGACGCAATGCGGTTTCTGAACTGCTGAAGAGCGGTAGGGATATTGATAAAATATATATTAAAAAGGGAGAACGGTCAGGTTCTATTACTGTTATTGCAGCGGAAGCGATAAAGCGCGGCATTATAATTGTCGAAGTCGAAAGCACAAAGCTTGATTTTATGTCAGGCGGACAACCTCATCAGGGCGTGGTTGCTTCGGCTGCGCTCAAGGATTATGCAACTATTGACGATATGTTAAAGCTTGCCGGGGAGCGTGGTGAAAAGCCGCTTATTGTTATAGCTGACGGTGTAGAGGATCCTCAAAATCTCGGCGCACTTATAAGGGTTGCCGAATGTGCCGGGGCGCATGGAATCATTATTCCCAAGCGCAGAGCGGTAGGTCTTACGGAAACGGTTGGAAGAGCTTCTGCCGGTGCAATAGAGCATATTCCGGTTGCAAAGGTAAACAACCTTTCCCAAACGATTGAGGAGCTTAAGGATAAAGGACTTTGGATTTTTGCGGCGGAAGCCGGGGGAGAGGTTTATTATACCTCCGATTTGAATTGCCCGGCGGCTGTAATCCTCGGAAGCGAGGGCTTCGGGATATCAAAACTTCTTAAGGAAAAAAGCGATTTCGTTATATCGATACCTATGTACGGAAAAATAAATTCCCTTAATGTGTCTGCTGCCGCAGCGGTTATACTTTGCGAGGCGGCAAGACAAAGAAATGCCGGTGCTTGATATGAATAGGGAAGGGAGATGGAAAATCAATGGACAATAAGCATGACAATGACATATCTGCAGACGACTTGCTTGCAAAATTGAAAGCCAATATGGCAAAGACGGAAGAGTCTCAAGATAAATTCGATACGGATGCCGATAAGAAAAAGAAATATAGGTTCAGACGTACAGAAAAGAATATTTCTGCAGTAACGGAGAATGAGATCCTTCGTGAGATGCCGGAAAAAAACACCACAGGATTTATAAGTCCCATTCCGAAATCTGATATTGCGGATCTCGATATAGACGCCCTTATGAAGAAATATCTTCCGGAAGACGAGTATGAAAAGCTTTCGAGGAAGAATACTCCGGTTAACCGGGAACAAGAGGAAGAGCTTGTAAGGACATTGACATCGATAGACACGGTAAGGATTTCTCAAACAGAAGAGTCAAACGATGAAAATTCTGTTAATCAATTGGCAGCTTCTGAAGAGAATGGGGATAAATATGATTATGATAATAAATATTCCGATGACGAAGCGTATACTGCTCCCGACAGAGAGCTTTTCTCTGCACTAAGCGACGGAGGAAGGGTTTGCGATATTCCAGAGGATATAGACTCCGGTGACGGCAGTGATACCAGAGCAGTTCCTCTGCGTCAAGCAGTTTCTCAGGAGAATACATTCTTTTCTGATGAAATCCAAGAAATCCGTGTATCGGAGATCAATTCCGATGCGTCGGAGGCCGTGAAAGCCGATTCCGACAAAACGGCTGAAATATCCGTTCCGGAGAAATCGGATATAGAAAGAAATGAGGCAGTTCCTCAGAATTCTGATACAATTGTTTTTGACTTGGATAATGTATCTGTCAACACTATTGCGGAGGAGAACAATTTATTAGGTAATGAGGATGATAAAAATACCTCTTTGGAAAAAGAAAATAAAGATATCCCGACGGATTCCGTAGATTTAACTGAGGGTGTCCCCGAAACAGCCTCCGAGTCTGATTTTGACGAGACGGATGCCAATCTTATGATAGCTTTTGGGATGGACGATGAGCTTGAAAAAGCGATGGGCAAAGAAAATGCCGATAAGCTGCGTTCGGATATGGAAAATTTGTATCCAGATGACCAAACCAAGAAGAAAAAAGTAAGAGAAGACAGAAAAACGCCTATTAAAGAATTTATTTCTCCTGTCGAAGCCAAGGAGATATTCGAATCGTATAAGACAGAATTCGGGAAAAATGCGCTTTCGCTGTTCGGAATTATTGCGATTGTTATAATATTGTTTTTCTATGAGAATATTACTATACTTGGCGGACATTTGCCGGACGCCCTGAATCCGGAATATTATCCTATTGTCTATATCATGACAGGCTTGCAGTTTCTTTTTCTCGGTTTTGCAATCGCCTTTCAAAGTCTTGTTAAGGGTATTCGCGGACTAATTGACAGAAAGCCGATTCCTGAGAGCTTTTTACCGTTGATTCTTCTGGTCAGTGTGGCTTATTCAATTGCCGTATGCTTTTTTGAACCGGGAGCTGTTCCCGTTTCCTTTTATTTTCCTTCATCCATATGCCTGTTGCTATCGGTTCTTAACGAAAGAATGGATTTGCGCAGAGAGATAATGACTTTTAATATAGTTTCCTCAAAGCGTACTAAATTTGCTCTTGAAAAGCTTGAACTGAATGATGCCGAGCTTGAGGCGAAGGCTTTCGATGAATTTCTTCCTAAACAGCCTGCTGTTTTTAAAATAAATAAAACAGCATTTATTGACGGATATTTTCACCGTACAAAGGCATATCCGAGTATAAAACTGATTCTTAAAGCGTTTATTCCTGTTTCTGCGGCGATTGTTGTGGCTTCCTTTATTATGGGCTTCATCTTTATGAAGAATTGGCAGGATTCTGCTATGTTTGCCTATACTGCCTTTTTCTTCTCTCTCCCCGCTACGGTTTTTATTGCGTTTGGCCTGCCGGCTTTCCGCGCATCTAAGCTGGCATTTGCCGATAACAGTGCTTTTGTGGGAGAAGCCGCTCTTGATGAGTATACTTCAGCCGGTTCTATTTCGTTTGATGATCGAGAAGTTTTTCCGACAAGCGGAGTGAAGCTTAAAAGCGTAAAAGTGTTCGGCTCGGGGAGAATTGATACGGTTATTTATAATGTGGCAAGTATATATTCTCTTTTGGGAGGACCTCTTTCGGATGTTCTTAATGTTGCAACAGCTGATCTCGGTCGTTCGGATAACACGGAGATACTGTCAATTGATAATGAAGGAGTAGAGGCTGTTGTTGATGGTCGTCATCTCTATGCGGGAAAAGCGGATTATCTTCGTAAAAACGGGTATATACCTGTTTCCGATCCTGACGACGAGGAAATTGTTGAGGATGGGGAAATAAGTATCATGTTCCTTGTCTGCGATGATGAGGTTGTTGCCAAGCTTTATGTAAAGTACAGAATCGATCCTGGATTTGAAACAACCCTCAAACGGCTGTATAAATCCGGAATTTGCGTAGGGGTAAAGACGGTAGATCCTAATATTAACGACGAGATGCTCAGCACGAAAATCAAGCTTTCCAAGTATCCGGTTAGGGTGCTCAAGTACAGTGATATCTCGGAAAGCCGCAGGGGAAGCGACAGAACCGACAGCGGCATTGTATCAAAAAAATCTGCTAAAGCTCTGCTGCGAATATTTACGCTTTGTGATAAAATCAAGCATGTAACAAAAGCAAATATCGCTGTTAATATCATAACGATGGTAAGCGGTCTTGCTATCTGTGCTGTAGTGGCGGCTTTGGGAAATGTCGCTGGGGTTTCCTCTTTGTATGTTGCGCTGTTTCAGCTTTTTTGGATCATTCCGGTGTATTTGATGTCAAAATTCATGTTGCTCTGAAGAATTGTTCTTTTTCATTTTTACAGTACGGATCGCATTTCGAACCCGTATAAACAAAATTGGCGCTGTCATAAGACCGGCAGCCCTTTTTTGTGTATCAGCTTGCTGAAAGCTTATTGGACTTACATTTTGAAAGGAATTTAACTATGGATAATAAAATGAGAGGAGTACTGAAGCAGGTTCTTAAGCCGGGGAGATATACCGGCGGAGAATACGGTCAGGTGGTTAAGGATAAGAATAAAGTAAAAGCCAGATTTGCTTTTTGCTTTCCCGATACCTATGAAATAGGAATGTCCAATCTCGGCGTGAGACTGCTTTACGGCGTACTGAACCGTGAGCCAGATATCTGGTGCGAGCGCGTATATGCTCCATGGGTTGACATGGAGGAAAAAATGCGTGAAAATCATATCCGACTCTATGCACATGAGAGCGGGGATCCTGTCCGTGATTTTGATATCGTAGGTTTTACGCTTCAATATGAGCTTAGCTATACCAATGTACTGAATATGCTCGATCTTGCCGGTATTCCGCTTTTGTCGGAAGAGCGGGGAGAG
>USPP01000038.1 GCA_900556615.1 uncultured Eubacteriales bacterium | reverse complement strand
CGCCGGCGGAAGCTTTGATTGTATCGTATGGATCCGCTCGGCAAGAAGCTCCGCTTCACTGCGGGAGCTGTCTCCTGGAATCTCGACCGCAGGAACAAGCTCCTCGAGCTTTGTCTGATAGGAACCCGAAAGATACAGCGCCAGTTTTGCCGAAGCCGGACCGATAAGCTCATACAGTACACTTGATGCAAGTATTATCGTCTGGAGCGCCGTTCCCGTCTCTCCGCCTATCGTTCTTGCTCCGATTGCCGCAAGACCGATTGCTACACCTGCCTGAGGAATAAGGGCGAGCCCGAGATAAATTCTGACCTTTTCCGGTTTCTTTGCAAAAAGACACCCTAAAAAAGCACCAGCATATTTTCCGATTATTCTGATAAAAAAATATAGCATTCCGACGGTAAGCAAGTGAATGCTCCCAACACTTCCGGAAGGTTTAAGAAGAAGATCCAATCGAAAGTTGAGTCCAGAACGAACAAAGAAAAGAAGTAATATAGGCGGACTGAAATAATTAAGCTGTCTGAAGAGTTTGCTATCCTCAGTGAGATTGACATATATCGTACCCATCGACATACATCCGAGAAGAGGAGAGATCTCAAAGACTGCACAAATTCCACAGAAAGCAAAAAGCAGCGATATCGAAATAATCAGTCTGTTATCGGTACTGCGTTTTACCGGCATAAGAAGCTTCATAAAGAAACCGAAAATACCTCCGAGAATCAAAACGCCGATATTGGAGGCGAGAGGAAGCAGGATACTTCCGATATCGATCTTACCGGCTGTTGCGGCTGACGAGACAGATATCGCGATACTGTATGCCAAAAGTGCGACAATATCATCAAGGGCAACCACCTGTAGAAGTGTATCGACAAAATCTCCTTTTGCACCTGTCTGCCGTATGGTCATGACCGTCGATGCGGGGGCAGTCGCCGAGGCGAGCGCGGCAAGCACAAGAGAAAAAGAAAAATTAAGTCTCAATATAGAATATGATACGAGAAAAACAAGTACAGAGGCAAGGCAGGCTTCAAACAATGTTATTACAATAACCTTGATACCGTTCTTTTTCAGCGTATCAAAACGAAAAAATTCTCCCGTTCCGAAAGCGATAAAAGCCAACGCAATATCTGAGAGAAAATCCATACCCGAAATTACTTTTTCCGGAACAAACCCCAAACAGTACGGTCCCAAAAGAATACCGGTAATTATATATGCCGTTACATTCGGGAGCCGCAGTTTTTTGGTAAGCCTGGTTACGGCAAATCCGCAAAACAGCATGAGCGCCACCGAGATAATGAGCGACGCCGAGGAGGAAACACTCCCTAACGTATTTTGAATTTTTCCAAGCATCAGGCAGAAGCTCTCCTTTCATTTCAGCACATTTTATATAATTATATTCTATTCCCTTTATTCGTGTGAAATGTCAGGTATAAGAGCAACCGTTTTTCCGACTAGATTTATTTTCGCGCTTTTTGCGGTAGTTTTTTCGTTTTAGTGGATTTCAACAGCTCAAAAAATTAAGGGAAGCCTTTTCAAAAGCTTCCCTTAATCGTTTTTTATGATATTAAAATCGATTATACTATGCTCTCGTTTTCAAATGACGGAAATCATGAAGTCGAATTCAAACGCTTTTTCGCTGATACGGAAATTCTCATGCAGCTCCGGTCCGCAGGAATTAGAACCGATTCCGCTGTTTCGGTAATCGACTGAAAGATAAGTCAGCTCCGAGGGAACCAGATCGCAGTCATGCCCGGTTTCCGTCAGTTGTTCCTTTGAGTAATGAAGGGCGTTTATCTCAAAGTCCCGTTTTGCTTCTATCCTGAGTCCCTGTCCCGTCAGAGAGGTAATCTCGGCAAACTCGGTTCCGAAATGATTTCCCGATTCCTGCGGTTTTACCGGGTACTCATAATTATCGGAAACCGTCGTTTCAAACAGACACTTTCTCGATGCGAGACGTTTGTCAGCATAAGAGTCGCCAGGACCGAAGCCGAAATAACGAAGCTTTTCGGTTTGTGCCGGCATGATAAGCTCCATACCGAAATGCGGCAAATAAGGAAGCCCTTCCGATATGGTTACGCTGTTTTTTACCTCAAGTCTGCCGTCGCTGCTCACAATGTACTTTGAAAAAATGTATACGCACGGCTTTTTACTGTCGGCAGCGAGCACCGTCTCTGCGGTAATCACGGCATAGCCGTTCTCTTCCCTGAAATTCGTTTTTCTGCAGGAGGGAATCAATCTGTCAAATCCGGCTGCTCTCCATTTATGCATAATATTTCTGTCATTATCGGTGGGCGCCCTCCATACCGAGAACCGGACGGGAGATACGAGCATTTCCCTGCCGTCTCCTTGTATGGAAGCGAGCTGTCCCCTGTGCATATCAAAGCGGTAAGAGACGTCTCCGACCGAAACCGTGAGAAGATCTTCGTTTCTCTCCGTTAAAACGGGATATTTCTCCCGACAGAACGGTACAGAATAACGGCTTTTGTTCAGACTGATCTGCTGAAAGCCTGCCGAAGCTCCTCTTGCCGCCCAGGGAAGTTTTTTTCTGTATATCAGCTCAAAGGTCACATATGCCGCTCTATTCGAATAATCCTCTGCTTTTATATCGGTACAGAAGCAGACTGTCTGCCACGGTTCAGCATGAAGATTCAGAACGCCTTCTTTAACGAGACCTCCGTTCACTTCAAGATACCAATATATATCGAACTCATCGGCAAGGTCCGTAAAGAAGCGTCGGCTTGTGACCGAGAAAACGCCGTTTTCCGCATCAATGAGCTTGAACTCCGCAGGGAGAAGCGCCTGCTTCAGTTCTTTCATACCGCTGCTTTGCCTCCTGTCGGGATAGACAAGACCGTCAACGCAAAAGTTCCCGTCGTTTGGGGCGTCTCCGAAATCCCCGCCATAGGTATATCGTATTCGTCCGTCCGGCAGCTTTACCGCTACAGAATGATCACAGTACTCCCAAACGCAGCCGCCGAATAATTCATCGTGTTCATAAAACGCTTTCCAGTATGCTTGAAGATCTCCCGGACCGTTTCCCATGGCGTGGCTGTATTCGCAGAGGAAAAGCGGCTGCGGCATATCGGGATTTTCTGCATAAAAGCTTACACATTCGTCAACCGGCGGATACATAAGACTCTGAATATCGGCATAGTCGCACCAACCCTCTTTTCTCTCCTCGGGAGTTTCCGAATGAAGCTTCGGCTGAGCTCTTCTTGTTCCGTCCTCGGTATGAACAAGACGTGAGGAATCACGCTTTTTGAAATATTCACTCATACGTCTGTGATTGAGTCCCGTACCGCTTTCGTTTCCGACCGACCACATAATCACGCAGGGATGGTTCTTGTCCCGCTCCAGTAAACGCTCGGCGCGGTCAAGATATGCTTCTGTCCAATCAGGATTGTCCGTAAGTCCATCCCAATTGCCGGATGCTTGCATTCCGTGAGTCTCAAGATCCGTCTCGTCGCAAAGATAAATTCCGAGCAGATCGCAAAGCGCGGGAAAGCGGGGATCGTTCGGATAATGCGAGGCGCGCACCATGTTGATATTGTTTCCCTTCATAATAAGAAGATCTCGCACCATATCCTCATAGGAAACGGTATGTCCGAGTATCGGGTGACTGTCGTGTCGGTTAACTCCCTTTGCCTTGAACTTTTTTCCGTTTAAAAGCACCGTTTTATTTTTGATGTCGATCCGTCTGAAGCCAACGGCAAAGCGAAGAATTTCCTCACCTGCATAAAGATACAGGGAATAAAGAGCCGGCTTTTCATCATTCCACAAAACCGCCTCTGAAAGCCCTATTGCGGTGTGATTCTCTGCCACACCCTCTGCAACGGTTTCACCCGACGGAGAGAGAAGGCGGAAGGATACTGATAACTCCTGCGGCTTGTCAAGCTCTATTTTAATGCCCGCGCCGCGCATATCTTCGTTTACCTCGGTTTTGATAAACACATCGCGTATATGCACTTTATCTCGGAAAAGCAGAAAAGTCTCGCGGAATATACCCGACATACGCCACATATCCTGATCTTCAAGATACGAACCGTCGCACCACTTTGTAACAAGCACTCTTATCTCATTTTCTCCTGCACGGATAAGCTCTGTAATTTCGATTTCACTTGTACAGTGGCTTACCTGACTGTAAGCGGCGAACTCACCGTTTATCCAAAGGTAAAAGGCGGAATCCACTCCTTCAAAATTGATATAAGTCCGTTTTTCCGTAATCTGTTTCTCCGTAAGAAAAAAGCTTCTTCTGTAGAGACCGCACGGAACATCGTCGGGAATATGCGGCGGATCGCAGGGATAAGGATAATTTACATTCGTGTATTGCGGCACATCATATTTCATACCGTTCTGCACCTGCCAGCAGCCGGGAACGCAAATTTTATCGTCAAGCGAAGAAAATTCATTCTCGATATCCGATATTTTGTCTGCCGATGGAAGCCACTTGAAATCCCACTCTCCGCAAAGAGACTTGAAATATTTCGAATCGCTTCGCCCGCTTTTTGAAAGAGAGATATCGCGGTCGGCGCTTTTTTCATCCTGATAAGGAATAAAATATGCTCTTGGCTTCTCACAGCCGATATGCAATATATCGTGTGAGCGATAATATTCTTTATTATATTTCATATATGCAGAAATATGGGTTTCCGATATTCGTTTTGAAAGCCGGTGAAAAGGAAATATCGGAAACCGCTCCCTTTCTTATTCGTTTCAGCAAGTCTGTTTTACAAAATCAGACAAGATTTTTATAATGAGGACATTCTGACGGATAACGGCAGGCATAGTCTTTTTCCGGGGCAGCCCAATTGACTGCGTTTATTATAATTTTTCTTACGTTTTCGTCATAGAAGCTGCGGCAGGATTCATGCCCCGGTTGGAAATAGAATATTTTTCCCATTCCGCGAAGGAAGCAGCAGCCGCTTCTGAATATGTTTCCGTGCTCGAACCAAGAAGTGAATACAGTAGCATCGGGTTGGGGAATCATAAAAGGTTCTCCGTACATTTCCTCTGTCGGGAGGATAAAATGCTCGGGAAGTCCCTTTGCTATCGGGTGCGAGGGCATGATATTCCAGACGATTTCCTTCTGTTCATCTCCCCAGAGCAGATTTCCGGAGGTTCCGACAAGCGCGCGGAAGGGTTTCGAAAAATGAGCCGAGTGAAGCGCTATAAATCCCATTCCGTAATTAAATACACGGTTCTTTATTTTTTCAACAAGCTCATCCGATACCTCACGATGTGACATATGTCCCCACCAAAGAAGCACGTCGGTACGGTTCAGAACCTCGTCGGGAAGCCCCTGATTCGGATCGTCAAGCGTCGCGAGCGTTACCTCAAAGTCTGCCTCGGTAAGAAAATTCCCTACGCAGCCATGAATCCCATCTGGATATATTTCCCGGATCGAGGGCTCCGATTTTTCATGTCTGTACTCATTCCATACCGTTACTCTGATTTTTCTTTCCATAACTAAATCTCTCTTTCGTCGATTATAGGTGTTGCCTTAAGCTATGTATAACTATCAGTTGATGTTTTCAGCATTGGTATAACGCCATATTTTATTCAACTTCATAGTTACGGACAGAGCTATTTATAAAATGAATATATCATATTTTTCCTTAAAAGTCAAGAACATCAGGAAAATTAAGAATAAAACCACTGTAAAAAACAAACAATAACACAACAAGGTTATTTTTGCGGAGGAAGTAAAAGAAGATATGACAAATTTTTTCATTAAATTTTTAGTGGGCTTTATTATCGGTCTGTTTTTCAGTGCGGTTATGCTGGGAATCATTATGGGGGTTATACTCTTATAAAACATCGTTTTGCCAATCGAAATAAGCTTTTATAAAATGATAATAAGTGTCAAAATACTCCGAAATTTAAAAACGAACCATAATCCTAAAGAACTCCTATGACGCAACAAAGAAACGCCATAGGAGTTTTAATGGGTAGAACATATACAGATACATACAGTAGTATAAAAAGAAAAAGTGGAAACGAAATCTGTTGTAAATCGACGAACGGTTCTATTAGGGTTTGAGCGAAAAAATTTTTTCAAATGCCGCTATAAAAAGCGCTGAATGTTTTTATGCTTTCATAAGATATCTCTTTTATCATTTGGGAAAGTGAGAACGCAGTAAATCCAAAATAAACAAAAATCTCATTTTTGAAAGAAAATCGATCACTGCGGGAATTCCCGCGATACCGCCGCCTCGGTTATTTCTATGGCAGGAATGTGAAGCGATATACCGGACGAGTATCTCGGCGCAAATCCCAAAAGCGCTTATTGCGGATTCCCATCTCTTTCTATAAGATAATGGTTTCGCGGCGAGAACCGAAGCGTTATTTCGGGGATTCGGTTTCCTTTCTTAAATTTCTGAAAAAAAGTCTCATCAGCTCCTCTGATTCCTGCGCCAATACGCCGCCGCAAATTTCCGGGCGATGATTGTAGGGATAAAAAGCAAGGTTGATAAGACTCCCGAAGGAGCCTGCCCGACTGTCATAAGCGCCGAAAACAACGCGCTTTATTCTTGCATTGATGATTGCTCCCGCGCACATCGGACAAGGCTCAAGAGACACATAAAGCGTGCAGTCAGAAAGCCTCCAGCTTCCGAGCGCAGCACAGGCTTCTTTTATGCAGAGAAGCTCTGCATGAGCGGTAGCATCATGCTCTGTTTCACGAAGATTGCGGGAAGAAGCAATGATTTTATTCTCTTTTACCATGACAGCGCCTACCGGAACTTCTCCCGCATCGGCGGCTTTTCGAGCTTCGGCAAGGGCATATCTCATATATTCGCAGTCGTTCATTTTTCTCTCTTCTCCGCTTTGATAATTGTCAGCAAGGGGTTTATCGGGCGTTTTACACTGTGTGCTATAGCAGCTTTTGTTCAATAAGGGATAACCGGTCGTTTCTGCATCGGATTGGTACCATCACAAAATGTAAACCGTCTCTCCTATCTAAGATTTTGCTGTCAGTTGCTTTCTTTATTAAGGAAATACCGCACAATCAATGATTGTATAGCTGCGCGCCGGATTTTGATCAGACAATACAAATTGAGGAGGCAAGAGTGACTCCTCTGCCAACGGAATTTGTTTGTCTGACGAAAAAGAGGCAGGCAAATGTGCAGCAAAGGCGTTAGGCGTGCATTTGCGGTATCGCCTTAAAACAATCGAACAGTTCGTAATTATTTAGGGGAACTACACGGCAAACTGAAGCTTATTACTCTGACTTTGCAAAAGAGCGTCCAACCTTTTTTATTCCGTAAGCAATGAAGAAACCGATAATAATTCCAAGAAAATTGCATATCAGGTCATCGATATCAAAGCTTCTTCCGAGAATGAACTGAAGCAATTCTATGACAAGCGGAACTGCTGCAGCTATTACAAAAGCATTCTTTCTGTTTAGGTTTCCTGTCATAAACGGCAGAAAAAAACCAAACGGCATAAACATTACAATATTGCCGACAAGCATCTCTTTTACCCAACTGCCAAGCGTAATTTCCCCGTTCAGACATTTCACAACTGTAGGTATCAGGTTAATTTCACCAAGGCGGAAAAACGGTCCCATGCTTTCCCACCATCCGAAAAAAACACCGTCAAAAAAGGATAACCAAAAGTTCGCCGGCAGAATGACAAGACTGCACAATCCGGTGAAATAACACACAAACAGCAGCCTCATGAGCTCTGACAGCCATGCTGTATGGTACTTCTTTTGCTTTATAAATACTAATCTGAAAATGATATACACGATTCCGACAATGATCGTAATAGGTACTGCCTGTAGAAAATAACCCAGAACCGAACCTGAGTTCATTTCCCTTCTGAACAAATTGTATCCTTCAAGCAGCATAGGTTTTCTCCAAAATTTGAATTTATTGCTTTGATTATTCCTTCGGATAATCGTCTCGCTCAAGTGCTACCAGTGAAATTGTGAATACTTTAACCAAAAGCAAGGGGGAGATTTTTCAAATTTAATTTACGGGAAATTTGATTTCAGAAGCGGCTGTTTTTGTTTCTTCCTGTTTGCTTTCCCTCGCATAGGCAAGCATGAGCTTTAAGCGGTTTTCCTGGTTCACGGCGGCGGCGCCGGCATCGTAATCTATCGCGACAATATTCATGTCGGGATTGTTCTCCTTGATCGGCTTCATCATACCCTTTCCGCAGATATGGTTGGGCAGACAACCGAAAGGCTGGGTGCAGACGACGTTTTTGACTCCCATTTCGGAAAGCTCCAGCATTTCGGCTGTGAGCAGCCATCCCTCTCCCATCTTTGTTCCGGTGCTTATGTATCCGTCGGCAAGCTTTATGACATGGCGGAAGTCGGTCTGAGGACGGAAACGCCCGTGGGCGGCGGTAATATCGATAATATCGTTCTTTTTGCCGCTGAGAAAATGAAAAGCTGCCTTATTTATCAGGTTGCTCAGCTTACTGAAGCGGTACAGTCCAAAGTCATGAAGAGAATTGTAAACACAGTACAGGAAAAAATCAATAAGTCCCGGAACAACCGTTTCCGCGCCCTCCGAAATGAGAAAACTTTCAAGATTGTTGTTGCCGAGGGGAGAATATTTGACGAAAATTTCACCGACGATGCCTACTTTAACGGTATCACGCGGTTGTACCGGGACGGCGGCAAAATCGTCAAGTATTTTTTTATAGTTTTCCTTGACCTTGCGGTAGCTTATATGGCTACCGTTTCCGAGCTCCGCACCGAGTTTTTCAACCCATTTGTCGGCAAGGCGTTCGGCGGAGCCTTTTTCCGTTTCATACGGTCGTACCTGATTTACCACGCTCATAAGCAGATCTCCGTACAGTACGCCGTATACAAGACCGTGAAGCATCGGAATTGTCAGTTTAAAGCCGGGGTGCTTTTCAAGCCCCGCAAAGCTGATTGAGATCACCGGAACATAGCCGTATCCAGCCTTCTCAAGAGCCTTTCTCAGGAGCGAAATATAATTTGACGCGCGGCAGCCGCCTCCCGTCTGAAAGTAGATGAGGGCGGTTTTGTGAGGATTGTATTTTCCGGATTCAAGAGCCGTTATAAACTGTCCGATAACAAGTATAGCAGGATAGCAGGCGTCGTTATGAACATATTTCAGCCCTGTTTCGATGATATTCGGAGACTTTCCGTCAAGCAGTTCGGCTTTGTATCCGAAGCTCTTCATAACGTTTACTACCATTTTGAAGTGCATCGGGAGCATCGTCGGCGCAAGTATCGTATAGTCTTTTTTCATCTCTTTGGTGAAGGGTATATAGGTATGATTCAATGATAACTCCTTTCGGTGCGGTAAAAACAGAGAAAGCATGGAAATATATGCTGTCTTTTAAGGCAATACCGCCGGGTAATAACTAATGCCTTTATTGCGCATTTGCTTGCATCTTTTCCGTCATACTTCACAAATTTCGTCG
>USPP01000037.1 GCA_900556615.1 uncultured Eubacteriales bacterium | reverse complement strand
GGTAGCCACGTCGGACACTCCGAGGTCATCAACCGAAACATCACCGCTGTTTACCGCACGGGCGTTCTTTATATCAAACAGCATATTGGCCGCTTCCCCTCTGAAGCCCGGCTCAAGAATACGCTTCCAAGCATATATGTAATCCGCCGCAAGAACCTGTGTTCCGTCGCTCCAGCAGGTATAATTGAGCTTGATCTCTATTGCGTAATAATCATCCGAAGGCTTATCAAGCACTTTTACGCTTTTTGCCTGTGCCTTTACAACCTTGCCGCTCGCGTCAATCTTAAAAAGCCCCTCATATATAAGGCTGAGAATTTTTGCCGAAGCATCATCAAGATTGGAATACGCGGGATCAAAATTTGCAATCTCCGTTGAAAGATATATCGGGATTGTAGTTCCGATGTCTTCATCCTCAAGGTTTTTACTGCACGACGAAAACGCCGTAACTGCGGTAATAACGCAAAGCAGCAAAACGATAATTTTTTTCATTAGGAATTGTCCCCCTTGAATTGGTGTTTAAGCCGAAAAAGCCCCGTACGCGGACTTCAAAACGACATAATTACGGTGTACGGATTTTTATAGCTTTTTTAATTATAGCACTTTTTTTATTTTTTATCAATGGTTATTTTAAACCAAATAGGTGCTTTTTCAAGTTTTAGTCACTTGCACAATTATGAGCCCGTTTTTTTGTGCATTTCTCACAATTATATTTTTGAGAATACAGCAGATAATAAGCCTTGAACAAGATGAAAGCGAGCATCATAATAATTATGAAGAAAAAATCCGAATATCTGAGAACCGATATGGCAGAGGAATGCTGTGAGGGCATTGATCTGGAAAAAGGCGTACGCGGCATACGCTTTCGTGAATACATCGAACGCGGAATTCTGATATCGCGGCTTGAAATAACCGATTCCGAAGGAGAAAAGATAATAGGAAAGCCGATCGGCAATTATATAACCATAAACGTGGGAAAAATATGGCTTTCAGACGATACGACCTTTGAGAATGCAGCAGAAGTGCTCGCCTCGGAAATCAAACAAACAGCAGATTGTCTCTGTCCCAACGCTGAAAGCATACTTGTAGCGGGGCTTGGAAACCGATATATTACCTCTGACTCGATAGGACCTCTCGCCGTTAAGGATATAACGGTTACAAGACACATAAAAGAGCTTGATCCCGATCTTTTCGGGAAGCTGTCGGCGCTTACGGTATCGGCGGTTGCACCGGGTGTTATCGGTCAGACAGGAATTGAAACAGTCGAAATAATAAGAGGAGCGGTACAAAATGTCTCCCCCTCGCTTATCATAGCAATCGACGCCCTTGCCGCAAAAAGCGTCGAGCGTCTTGCCGTAACGGTACAATTAAGCGATAACGGTCTTTCTCCCGGCTCCGGAATAGGAAACGAAAGAAAAGCAATTGACAAAGAAACTCTCGGCATTCCGGTTATTTCAATAGGCGTTCCGACAGTAGTCGATTCTTCAACCCTTATATACGATATGCTGGAGCGTGCCGGCGCCGAAGAGATTCCCGACGGTGTGAAAAAAGCTCTTGACAACGGGAAAAGCTTTTTTGTAACTTTAAAGGACGCCGATGCCGCCTCCCGTGAAACGGCAAGACTCATAGCGCGTGCGCTGAATCTGGTTTTTTCCGTCACAATGTAATATTTTTCTCAACACCGGCATATTATCTGTATGAAGCAAATCGGAACCCTTGCGGAAAGGACGGATAATAATATGAATCGATCAAATCTCATGCCGGAATCAGGCAAAAGGTACAAACTGTTCAAAAAACTGTCAAAAATAATTTCCTGTGTCATTTTTTCAGCTACAATCTTATCCTTTCTCGGATACAGCGCCGTTTCCGACAAAATAGACCGATATTCCGCTACCGAAGAAAAAAATAATCAAAATATATCTCTTCCGGAGCCTACCCGCGACGAGCTTGAAGCCGGCGCTTCTGAAATTCCCGAGGAATACCGTGAATTTTATTATGAAAACGAATATCCGATTGCACTCGGAATATACGATACCCTCTTTTCGGAAGAGGAACAACCCACTACTATTCCCGACGGAGAACTCAAAATCATCAAAACCGATTTGAGTAAAAATCCCTCCGCCGGAACTGTTTATCTGAAAAACAACACCTCATATAGCATAACCGCAGCGGATTATCTCAGTGCCGATGAGCTCTCGCTCCCCGCCTCCTCGAAGCCGATAAGCGAAGTGACCGAGCCAAAGGTGCTGATCTACCATACGCACGGCACAGAAGCATATGCCGAAGAAGGGAAAACCTCTTATGCGAAAAGCGCGCTTCCACGCTCGAAAGATATAACCAAAAACGTTGTGGCGGTAGGAAAGGTCCTTGCGGATACACTGAATGAAAATGGAGTACCTACCGTACACTGCGAAATCATGCACGATGAAAAATCCTACAATAACTCTTATACCTATTCAAGAAAAACAATACTTGAATATATGGAGAAATATCCCAGCATCGAATATGTGTTTGACATACACCGCGACGCTCTCCTTAACAGCAGCAGCGTCTATAAAGTCCTTACATACGACGAAAGCATTCCGGTGGCACAAATTATGCTTGTCGTTGGCACCGATTCCGCCGGAGCCGTTCATCCGAATTGGAGAAAAAATCTCTCTTTCGCCGTAGACGCACAGTATCTTCTGACCAAACGCCTTGAAAACATTGTCCGACCGATCTGTATCAAAAAAGCCTCCTATAATCAACAACACTGTGAAGGCGCCATGCTGATCGAAATCGGAACCTGTGTCAATACGCTCAACGAAGCAAAGGCGTCGGCAAAAATACTCGGGCAAACTCTCGCTTCCCTTATAAATGCGGAATCCGCCGGGTAAAAAGACCGGAAATCGGACACAGCGGAAGTGAAAAACAACTCTTATCTTTGAAAGGATGTTTATGATGAAAATCGTTTGTATGCACTTAAAAATATTTCTCTGCCTGTTCTCGCTCGCGATTCTTCTTGGAATCATCACCGTCACTCCATGCCAGCGCGGCCAGAAGTGCTCGCTTCTTGGCAGAGCTTATGCCATTGATACACAGCGAGCCGACGAGCTTGCCGGAAATGCCAAAAATCTCATCTGCAAGATGTTAAAGAAAAACTAAAGGAATACAGCTTTCTTTTAAGGGTTCTGCGGGGCGCCGCCCCGCCCCCGCTTAAGGGTTTTCACCCTTAAGAATCCCGAACAAAAAACTTTTTTCAAAAGTTTTTAAGGTGATTTTTTCAAAAAGCACCCTAAATAGGGCTTGGGCAAATCCCCAAGCTGATTTTGTCTATAAACTGAGAAGCCGCTTGCATTCTGCAAGCGGCTTCTCAGTCCTCTGTTGGTGGTACAAATTCTAACAAATCACCAATATCACAATCGAGTACAGTACAAATGCGGGCAAGCACATCTGTATCTAATCTTGTGATATCATTGCGACAATAATTATTTATTTGAGTACGCTGCATCTCAGCTAAGTGTCCTAACTTGTTTTTACTCATTTTTTTGTTAGATATGAGTTCATCTAACTTTATTTTTATTTTACCGTATTTCATTTTTTCACCATATCTATATCCAGAATATTTTCTATTTAACTTCTTTATATTCTGCAATATCTTCTAACTTACAGGACAAAGCGGCACATAGCTTGTCTAAAGTTTTTGTTTCAATATTTTCATTCGCTTTTAGTCTGCGAATAGTTTTACTGTCAATATCGCACTTTTCTCTAAGTTGATATGTTGTTATGCCTTTTTGAGACATGGTAATCCATAATTTGTCGAATATAATCATTAGATCAATCCTCCTTGACAAATATATTATGGGGGTTATAATCTATTTTATTAAGGGGATATAATCCCCTTACTGCTTTTTAAGTTAAAATTATAAATTAAATTACTCTAAGTGCTCAATAATCAATCGTAATACAATTATACTAATTGTTTCACTTACTTAATAAGTAATTAGTATTCAATTATACTAATAATATCAATATGTGTAATGAGGTATTTAAAGTATGATTGAGAAAAGTGTTGGGAAACGTATTCAGGAGCATAGAAAGGCGAAAGGTCTAACTCAAGATAAACTTGCAGAAATGATAGACGTTAGTCCGAATTATCTTTCTGCATTAGAGAGGGGAATGTATAACATTAGCTTAGAATTACTGATAAAAATTATGAATTGTTTGGAATGTACTGCCAATGATCTATTTTGTGATGTAATGAAATCGGGATATGAAATCAAAGCATCAAGGCTTTCCGACATGATTGAAAAATTACCTCCGGAGAAACAAAATCGCATTTTCAGTGTAGTGGAAACTATGATAGAATTTTCAGTAAAACAATAAAAATATATGTGACAGCAAAAAAGAATCCATTAAAATTATGGATTCTTTTTTTGCTATAAACGGTAGATAATCAATTAAAGGTTAAATATTTTATGAAAAATGAAATTTTTGAAAAAGATTATTTTCTATTTGTTTTTATTACATTATCTGGAAAAACAGAAGATTTAATTAACTCAGATGGTTCTATATTAAGTGCGTCTGCAATATTAAAAAAACTTCTAAAGAAAAACCTGTAGCAATTCCCGGCGCTTCAATAGCGCTGATAAGTGAACGGCTTACATTTGCTTTTTCTGCTAACATTTCTTGTGAAAGTCCTCTTAACTTTCTAAGAGAAGAAATAGCAATTCCCAATTGTATAAATCTGTCTATATTTTTAAATTCCACTACTTTGCTCATATAGTTACAACCCTTACTATCGTAATTTGCTCGTATATTTATATTATAACTTTTTTGACTTTGTAATGCAGTGCGGAAAAGAAAGCAATTGACTATATTAGCGAGCAATAGTATAATATAAAAAAGATATGGGCTTTTTGGTGAGATAATTTAGCTTTTAATAATCTTATCTGGGAATATAGAAGCACTAATTAAATCTGAAGGATCTATATTTAGTGCATCGGAAATATTAAAAAAGACTTCTAAAGAAAAACCTGTGGCGATTCCCGGTGCTTCAATAGAACTAATAAGCGAACGGCTTACATTTGCTTTCTCTGCTAACATTTCTTGTGAAAGTCCTCTTAATTTTCTGAGAGAAGCAATTGCAATTCCTAATTGTATAAATCTATCTCTGTTTTTAAATGATACTTCTTTACTCATAACAAATCCATTCCTCAAATTATAAAATTATACAAATAAATTATACAATTATTATTTTTTTATTCAGCACTTGCAAGTGAGCAATAGATTTAATTGGAAAGCAAATATATTTTACAATGTATTTTTGTATAAGAATACATTCAATGCTGTTGACTTAAGAAGTTTTGATACTAAAAAATATACACCATATTCAGTGTGCAGACTGACATCACGGAATCGAGGGATAATATGAAATTTACGATTAAACAAATTGAAAAGAATATGCTTGTCCTTACGCTTGGATACGAAAAACCGATAGAAGTCTGCCGCGCATTGATTCCGGATACACAGGAAGGCTTAATTTACGATATCAAAAATGCCTTGAAAAAGGACGATACGGCTATAGCTTGTCTAAAGTTTTTGTTTCAATGCTACTGCTATAAAATGTTCAGTTATCCCTTTATAATGGTGAAAAGTTTCCGCATCCAATTCTCGTATCTGCTTATCAATTATCAAAGTATCTTTATCAGAAATTTCACCTGTCAACAAATAATCACAGCTAATTCCATAAGCTGTACAAAGACGTAACATACTGTCGGGAGATAAAAAACTTTTACCCAACTCCGCATCAGAAATAGCCTGCTGTGTTACATCTGCTATTTCAGCAGCCTCTTCCTGTGTAAATCCTTTGGATTTTCGCGCTTCAAAATAACGCTGTCCCATTTCTTTTAATAATTGCTTTCTTTCAACAGCCATTTTCAACCTCTTTGATGTATAATATATTTTCAAAGAAATTATACAAATTATTCCGTAAAAATACCACAACTCATACTTGTGTTTTTACGAATATACTTGTATAATTAAATGGGTTATTGGTTTTACTTTATTCAATATATTTCTTCTTAG
This sequence comes from uncultured Eubacteriales bacterium, assembly GCA_900556615.1. GTDB lineage: Bacteria > Bacillota > Clostridia > Oscillospirales > CAG-272 > Colimorpha_A. The sequence continues at coordinate 3,397 of USPP01000037.1, read as the reverse complement.
AATGTTTCATCATAGTATCAATTACATCGTAAATTTTGTTTCTATCCTCAATAGTCAATTTCGCCAACTTTTCACTAAGTAAAGAATCTTTAATTACATAACCATTTGTCAAAACATCAGATAGAATCACATCGGATGATACCCCAATGGCATTAACAATATTGATGAAAGTTTCGAGGGACGGAGTTTTTTCTCCGCGCTCAATCATACCAATATAATTGGTACTTAAATTGGCTCGTTCTGCTACATCTTCCTGACGCAATCCCTTTGATGTTCGATATTTGCGAATATTCTTCCCAATTGAATCAAGATTCATTTTTGCCCACCTCATTAGTCATCATCAAAGCAAAATAATAATAAAGTATATTTCCACTATAAAAAAACAGTATTCGGACTAAATTTAGATAATGTCTATTCAGTCACTTCTTTCTCAAAACGCTTTTTGTAGTTTTGATAACCTCTGCTATTGTGCTAATTTCATCGGGGGTACAGTCTGCCAATAGATTTTCTATTATTTCAACAGAAACATGTGAACTTTTAGCAAGATTAGTATAAACCAATTCATCAAGCGAAGTTCCGAGAACATTAGCAATACAAATCAGTGTAGGCAAACTTAATTTTGTAGTTGCCCTCTCAATATGTGAAATAGTTGAAGGTTCAAGTTCAACTTTTTCTGCAAGTTCAGCTTGTGTCATTTTGTTTTTCTTTCTGTACTCTTTAATTCTTTTTCCAATAATTTTATAGTCTAACTCCATTTTTATCCCTCATCTATAAAATTTTAATATTGGTATTGTATATCCGATTAGGATATGTTAAAATAACGTGTATATCATAATAGGATATATGCGTTATTATTTTGGCAAAAACTATTCAAAATATAACAAGATTTTTCACATTAAAGAGAGTTGCTAAACAAAAATAATATAAGCTAATTTTTCATAATGGAATATCAACTTTTGTTTCGCAAAATCGTTTTAGTTGTTTTCAACACTTCTGTTAATGACCTTATCTCATCTGGAGTGCAATCGGATAGTAATTCATTTATTATTTGGACGGAAACATGTGAATTTTTTATTAAGCTACCATATGCAATTTCATCAAGTGAAACTTGGAGTGCATTGGCAATACTAACTAATGTTGGAAAACTTAATTTTGTTGCAGCACGTTCGATATGCGAAATATTTGAGGGCTCAATACCTGATTCTTCTGCAAGTTTAGCTTGTGTCCAACCACGCTTAATACGGATTTCTTTAATTCGATTGCCTATTGAAATATAATTAATTTCCATTTTTCACCTCATTAAATTGCATAATATTATTGTATATCCCATTAGGATACATATAAATAACGCAAAAATCCTAATAGGACATCAAATAAAATTATGTTGCTTTATTAGTGAAAAAGCTCTTTGTATTGTTACAGGAACAACATCGAAATATCACAGAAACGGATACAGATATTTGAAAAACGTTAAAACGCATATTGAAGATAGAGAGACATAATAAATAAGGTAATGAAAGGTTAAATATTTTATGAAAAATGAAATTTTTGAAAAAGATTATCGAATAACCGAGAAAAATAAAGATACGTCTTCAAATACATCGAATATGATTGATTATGCAATAGAAAACGAATTATTTAAGGCTTACAACGATGCCATGAAAAAAATACCGAAATATATTGTGCAAGAGGATAAAGAGGCATATGAAGACCTGTTGTCCCGCCTTGACGCCTATGCGAAAGAATTGCATGGAAAAATCACAGGTACCGTTGACTACGATGATTACGATTCTTATATTATTGTTGAGCTTCCGTACTTTGAGGCAAATACCAGAGAAGAATTTGCCCTGTTATCCGATATCGCTTCAAAAGCACACAGCGTTACATTTGAGCCGTCCAAGGACGGGGGGATAAGGCTGTATATTATGATCAATTACTTCAACGAAATTGGAGATACAAAAAACATACTGACAGAGTGCATTATGAATGACGAAAAGCTTGTTAAAATGCTCGCGGAAGAACGTGACAAGGAAAAAGCGCAGCTATTATCTGATCCAAAATTATCAGAATATCTCGCAAAATGCGGAAAAGATATGGGAATGACGGCGGATGAATTCTATGATTGGTTGGAAGAATTTTATAACTCCAATCCCGAAAAAGTAATACAATTTCTTTTAGACCATCTGCCAGATATAAACCCGGACGAAGATGAACCGGAATAATTCCTATCCTATGAAGCTCCTTTCCTTTCGGTAGTCGCAGAAGTCATCTTCCGCAAATAAACAAGTGCGATAGGCTCTCAAATTTCGGAAAAATTCTTGCAATACCCCGTCTGATATGATATACTATATTGATATAAATCAATATGCCTCTTCTGAAAGGAAAAAATAATGAACGAAGTTAGAATACTTGCCTCGGTAAACGGAATCAATATTACGGAAGCGGATGTTACAAACGCTATATTCTCAATGGGACAAAGAGGACAGAGCCTTATGAATCCGCAGGGAAAGCAGATGGTTCTGGAACAGCTTATCAACAGAGCGCTGCTGCTTGCCGCCGCAAAACGAGATCTTGTCGAGATGGACCCCGAATTCAAAGCCCAGCTTGCCGCCGTTAAGGACGAGCTTCTTACAAAATTTGAAATAAACCGCGCACTGAAGGACGTTAAAGTTACAGAAGCCGAGGTAAAGGAATATTTCGATACCCATTCCGAACAGTTTGACCGGGGAGAAACGGTAAATGCCAGCCATATTCTTGTTGACAGCGAGGAAAAGGCAAAAGAAATCAAAGCCGAGCTTACATCGGAAACGCTTACCTTTGAAGAAGCCGCCAAACGCTACAGCACCTGCCCGTCAAAAGAAAACGGCGGCAATCTCGGAGAATTCGGAAAAGGGCAAATGGTAAAGGAATTTGAAGACGCAGCATTTTCGCTGGAGACCGGAAAAATATCCGATCCTGTTAAAACGCAGTTCGGATATCACATCATAAAAGTATTGTCTAAATCCGAAGGCTCCGCTCTTACCTTCGACGAGGTAAAGGAACAGCTCACCGAGCAGCTACTTTCCGAAAAACAGCAAAAGGCTTATACAAGCAAAATCAATCAGCTTAAAATTCTGTTCCCCGTCGACAGATTCTGAAAGTCTGCAAGAAAAGAACACAGAATACAGCACAGAAAAGGCAATATCATGATGAACACGGAAGAAATGTACCTCAAGCTCGGCATCAGCGAAAAAGTATATCGTTTCGGAGAAAAAGTACTTGCAGAAATCAGCGGCAGATTTAAAGAAATTGACCGCATTGCTGAGATCAATCAGTGCAAGGTGATCTCCGCCATGCAGAAAAACAGAGTTAACGCAACGCATTTTGCCGCCACGACCGGTTATGGTTACAATGACAG
>USPP01000036.1 GCA_900556615.1 uncultured Eubacteriales bacterium | reverse complement strand
ATAAGGTGGAACGCTCGATTACCATTGATGTCAGCGGGTATTCAGCGACGGGCGCCACGTTTACGGTCATCCCTTATCGCGAAGACAAGATGATGGGAGGTATTGGAGGTACGAGAGGTGTGCCCTCCAACGAGGTATATTGCCTGTTTGCCATGAGCGACAAGGAGGTCAGCGCTCTGCTACAGGAGCTGCAGGATAAGGTTGACACTCTTACCACAGAACTTGAGGAACAGGGCAGCGACTTGGAGGCTGCGATTGCGGATCTTATAGTAGCTTATCAGGCGGCCGACGAGCTGTTGAAATCCCAAGCGGATGATTTGGAAGCTGCACAGGAAGCTCTGAGTGACGCTATGACAGAAGCGGACGCCGCGCTGCAGAAAGCGATTGACAAGGTCAATGCGGATCTGACCAAAGCAATCGATGACCTGAGCAAGGCGACCGATGAGAATCTGACGGAAGCCGTCGGCAATTTGACGACCGCCTACACCAACGCGGATGCCCTCTTGAAAGCGGATATCGACGCTCTGTCCGAAGAGCTTGCCGCTTTGAAACAGACGATGATTGAAGCGGATGACGCGCTGCTGGCAGCTATCGAACAGGTGAAGGCTGATTTGGATGCGACCAAAAAAGAGCTGGAGAGCGCCATGGCGGAAGAGGTGGAGCAGCTCAACAGCAAAATCGACACGCTGAACGCCGCTCTGGAAGCTGCCTACAAGCTGGCGGACGAGATGCTCAAGAGAGATATCGACGCTCTGCGTGCTGAGCTGGAAGCTAAGCATAAGGAGAATATCGACACTCTGCGTGCCGAGCTGGAAGCTAAGCATAAAGAGGATATCGACACTCTGCGTGCCGAACTGGCAGCTTTGAAGGTGCAGATTGAGGATCGGGACGAGATCAACAATACCGCCATTCAGACGCTGAATACTGTCGACAGCACTCAGCGGGAAGCGACGGATATCATCCGGATCATTACCATCGTCGGGTTGTGCATCGGAAGCGTTTCCTTGCTCGGAAATGTCGTACTGCTGCTTTTGCTGTTCAAGAAAAAACTCCTGACAAAATAAAAACCTTTCTTTAGCAAAGTCATGCGGATACGGTTCTCTGCAAATCACATGAACATGCAGACCGGATTTGCTACATTGGGATGGAGAACTTTGGGAAGCGGCAGCAATGAAAGCTGGAGGTCAAAGTGACCGCTATACTATCATGGTTCACGGCAAACAAAGCTAAAAAAGCCTGCGAGGCATAATATAATACATTACAGCCCCTACTACTCAAGCGGTAGTAAGGGCTGTTTTTTCACGCTGAAACTATTCTTTTTGACAATGAAACGTTTCTCCCACAATGAAACTAATCTCATTCACAATGAAATTATTCTTTTGAGAAAAGTTTCATTGTGAATTTCCGCATCGCTGCAAGGTGTCAAAACACCCCTAAAAAGCATCGAAATGAGTGCCGGAGGATAAGACAATGAAACTATACTTTTTTGCCGCATAGCCAAAAAGCCTTGTACTATGGGTGTTTTTGATAAAAAGAAAAGAACGAAAGTTGCAATACCTTTGGTATCATAACTTTCGTTCTTATTTGGTCGAAGTGCGGAGACTCGAACTCCGTGCCTCCTGGTCCCAAACCAGGCGCTCTACCAGATGAGCTACACCTCGAAGGTGAAAAAACTTATGAAATTGTAGTTCTCACAGAACTGGTCAAAATTGTGGTCAAACCACTTTTGCGGGGGTAGGTCAAACGGCAAATGCTCGTTTTTCCTCCGTTTTTCTCGCGTTTCCTCGCTTTTTTGAAGAGGGGATCGGGTAGCGACCTTTAGCTCCCAAACCAAGCGCGCTACCAACTGCGCTACATCCCGAAACGGTTAAAATATTGAATTTTTTTGTCAGTGGTCAAACATGTGGTCAGACCGCTGAAAGTGGGGAAAGATGAAAAACTGATACTGCCGAAATAATCAACATTTACAAGGGATTTCGGCGTTTTTTGATTTTTGCAAGGTGAGGTGGGTTATTTGCTCCCAAAGCAGGCGCGCTACCATTGCCATGTTCCAATAAAACTGCATTAAATTATATTACCCATATATTTTACTTTATTTTAGCATTAAAGTCAAGACTCAAAATAAAAATTTAATGAAATAAGAAAAAATATTTGTAAAATTCAAAGAAAAGCGAATCGGAATATTGACAAGTACTCTACTTTGTTGTACAATATAGTGGTACTATGTACTGCAAAATAGTTATGTGTGTTGATCATGGAAGAGGTGGAAATGATTTTTGACAGATCGCAGCTTATGCGTGGAACGCTTGAAGGCTGTATATTGAAAATTATCAGTAAAAAGACAACATACGGTTATGAAATCATGATGTCGCTTAAAAACAAAGGTTTTGAAGATATATCTGAGGGAACCATTTATCCGCTTCTTATGAGATTGGAAAAACAGGGAAGTATAAGTGCAGAGCTTTTGCCCTCACCTCTCGGACCGAAACGAAAATATTATACTATTACTGAATCCGGACGAAATTATTTGAAGTCATTTGAATATAGCTGGTGTAAAATTGCGGAATCGGTAGGCGAGATTCTGGGAGAAGCCTCTTCCGTTATGTATAAACATCGAGAGGAGAAGACGAATGGATAAAGAGCTTGCGGCCTCTATAAAGAAACTCAATAAAGATAACCGGCGAATTATTATGAAAATGGAACAGTATATGGAGGCTCGGTATATAAACGAAATTGCTTGTGAGGATATTTTGGCAGATATGGTAGGAATGGCGCTGGAATATCAGGAGAGGGGAGAACCCTTTTCAGAAGTTATTGGAAACGATTGCGAAGCGTTTTGTAAGGAACTTGTTGTGAATTCTCCGCGGCAGTCCCCGCTCGAAAGAGTTCTTAATGTGTTTAGATGGCTGATTCTTTTTTCCATGCTGTTAATGCCGGGATTGTATTTATTGGAACTTTTATTTCCGCGTTTTTCTCCGTCGCAGGCAGACGGGGTGATGTTTATCACTCGAACGGCTTTTGCGATGAAATATTACATTCTTATGTTTGTTCTTGTTATCGGTTGGTTCTTTGTCAGAATGTATACTTATAAGCCTATGAAATATGTGATGGGAAGCTATATAAGTGTTTTTATGCTGTTTTTCCTTTTTACAGACGGGATTTTGTCCTTCTTTGTAAAGGAAAAGATAATGTCGGTAAACATAATTGTTTGGATAGTTGTTTTTGGAATTTCACTTCTGATGTGCGATATACTAAAACGCCTTGCAGCAATTACTATCGCATATAAAAAGCAAAAAAAAGAAAATAATAAATCATAAATTAATTGCTTATTTAGAAAGGACTGTATATGAAAAAAGACATAAAACGAAAACGCGGTGACAGAAAGGACGGCTATCTTGTCAAAGAAACCGACCCTCTTCATGCCATTTCCCCCTATATTCTTCCCAATCGGACGGATAATGAAGCGGTTCTTACTGAAACAGTAGATATGACAAAGGTTATTGCTTATATTAATGATAAAAATGCAGATAATCCCGAGTTTAAGTATACATTTTTTCATTTTATCTGTGCAGCTCTTGCCAAAACTATTACACTTCGTCCTAAAATGAACCGGTTTTATTCGGGACACAGACTTTATGACAGAAAAGATATGCTTTTTTCCTTTGTAGTAAAAAAGAAATTTTCTGATAACGGCGAGGAAGTTCTTGCGACTGTTAAGATTGACCGCGATAGCGATGTGCCGCCGATTGAGCAAATCTATGAGAAAGTCAAAAAGATTGTTTACAGTGTCAGGAAAACGGATAACAGTGATTCGACTACGGATAAGATGAAAATTCTTTTGAAGATGCCGAGACCGGTTTTACGTTTTGCTATGCGGATTTTGAGATGGCTTGAATACCATGGTCATTATCCGAATGCGTTAATGTATGATGATCCGTATTATTCAACCGTATTTCTTTCCAATCTCGGAAGCATAAAGATGAGCGCGGATTATCATCATCTTGCGAATTGGGGGACAAATTCCATTTTTGTTATCGTTGGGGAGAAAAAGCCGATGCCTTTCTATAAGGCGGACGGTACAGCGGAAGTGAAGGAAGCGCTTAAGCTCAGCCTTACCATTGACGAACGAATTGCCGATGGCTTTTATTTTGCTAATAGTATAAAGATTCTCCTGAAAATATTTGAAAACCCCGAATTAATTGAAAAACCTATCAATGAACCGATTGAAATATGAAAGGACGCAGAGTATGAATAATGTAAAAGCTCCATGGCTTGAGAATTACGGAGATGTACCGGCAAAGCTTGACTATAAAAACGGTACGATGTGGGATGCGGTTTCCGATATTGTTTCCGAATATCCCGATTATATTGCTTATGCTTTTATGGGAAAGCAGACAACTTACAGTAAATTTTCAAGAGATGTTGTTGCCTGCGCAAAAGCGCTCAAGAAAATCGGTATCAAAACAGGGGATAAGGTTACGATATGTATGCCGAACTGTCCGCAGACGGTGCTCATGTTTTATGCAGTGAATGTGGTTGGTGCCATTGCCAATATGGTTCATCCTCTTTCGAGCGAAAATGAGATTGCGTTTTACCTCAGGGAATCGCAAAGTGTGGCGGCAATAACGCTTGATCAATTCTATGGAAAATTTGCTGCGATAAGGGATAAGGTAAGGCTTGATACCCTTATTATTGCGGATATAAAGGATGCCCTTTCTCCGATTATGAAGATTGGATATGCACTTACGTCGGGAAGAAAAATCCCGAAGCTTCCGGCAGACGCTCCCGTAATAAAATGGAACGATTTTATCCGGGAAGGAAAAGGCTACAGCGGGGAATATCGGGCGCCGAGAACCGCTTCGGATCCCGCAGTAATTCTTTACAGCGGCGGAACAACCGGTGTTACAAAAGGAATTCTCCTCTCAAATCTTAATTTTAATGCTCTTGCCGCTCAGATAGTTGCCACAAATCCCGTATTTCGCCCAGGTGATTCCATGCTTGCGGTTATGCCCATGTTTCATGGCTTTGGACTCGGTGTAAGCATCCACTCGATGCTCGCAAACGGAGGAAAGTGTATTCTTGTGCCTCGCTTTACCGCTGAGAGCTATGCAAAGCTTATCGTGAAATACAGATGCAATTTTATCGCCGGCGTTCCGACGCTGTATGAAGCGCTGCTCAGACAGTCGGTTATGGACGGTGCAGATCTTTCCTGCCTCAAGGGTGTATTCAGCGGCGGCGATTCGCTTTCCGTAGAACTGAAGAAACGGTTTGATAAATTTCTTGCAGATCATAATTCCTCGGTTAAAGTACGCGAGGGCTACGGTACGACAGAATGCGTGACGGCAAGCTGTCTTACACCTCTTCATCTTGCCAAGGAGGGAAGTATCGGTCAGCCGTTCCCCGACACCTTTTATAAAATTGTCAAACCGGGAACTTGTGAGGAGGTTGAGTATAGGACAGAAGGCGAGATATGTATTTCCGGCCCAACTGTAATGATGGAGTATGTAAACCATCCGGAGGAAACTGCGAAAACACTTCAAACACATCCGGACGGGCTGAAATGGATTCATACCGGCGATCTCGGATATATGGACGAGGATGGCTTCATTTATTTCAAACAGCGTATAAAGAGAATGATCGTGACAAGCGGATATAATGTCTATCCTTCTCAGCTTGAAAATATTCTCGATGCCCATGAGTTGGTTCAGATGAGCTGTATTATCGGTGTTCCCGATCCCTTGAAGATGCAGAAGGTGAAGGCTTTTGTTGTTTTGAAGCCGGGAGTTTCCTCTACTGATGAGAATAAAGAGGTGTTGAAAGAATACTGCAAAAAGAATATAGCAAAATATGCTTTGCCGTATGATATTGAATTCAGGGACCAGCTTCCGAAAACACTTGTGGGAAAAGTTGCATACAGAGTGCTTGAGGAGGAAGAAGCAGCGAAAAGAGAAAAAAATGCCGCTTTGAGTCCCGTATCTGCGGAAACCGACACTGAACTTGAAACCGAGACAGCCACCGCGGCCGTCACACATTAATGTAGTATAAGTAGGAGAACAGAACAATGGATATTTTTGACAAATGCTATGAACCATCACTTGCTGCAGAAGTAAGAGAAAAGGGAATATACCCATATTTTCATGCACTTCAATCGAGACAGGATAAAGAAGTTATCATGGAGGGAAAGCGTCGTATTATGCTTGGCTCCAACAATTATCTTGGACTCACTACACAGCCGGAAGTGATTGAAGCCGGAATAAAGGCACTCGAACAGTACGGAACCGGCTGCTCCGGATCAAGATTTTTAAACGGAACTTTGCAAATGCATCTTGAACTTGAGGATGAGTTGGCAAAATTCCTGCACAAAGAAGCAACAATGACTTTCTCTACGGGATTTCAGTCAAATCTTGGAATCATAAGCGCCATAGCCCGTCATGGGGATTATATTTTGAATGATAAAGAAAATCATGCCAGCATATATGATGCTTGCCGGTTGAGCTATGCTAAAACACTCAGCTATAAGCACAATGATATGTCTGAGCTTGAACGAATCCTTCAGCAGGTCAGCGGTAAGGGCGGAATCCTTATCGTTACCGACGGTGTTTTCTCCATGAGTGGAGATATTGCCAATATTCCGGAAATCGTTCGTCTTGCAAGACAGTATGGCGCAAGAGTTATGGTTGACGACGCTCACGGACTCGGCGTTCTCGGTGAGGGTGGTCGAGGAACCGCCAATCATTTCGGACTCGATGACGAAGTGGATATTTATATGGGGACGTTCAGCAAATCACTTGCCAGTCTCGGCGGATATATGGCAGCGAAAGCGGAGGGTGTCGATTATGTGAGACATGCTTCCCGCCCCTTTATTTTCTCTGCTTCTATCCCCCCAGCAAGCTGTGCAGTCGCGCTTGCGGCTCTTCGGTATCTTGAAGCTCATCCTGAGCTTGTTTCAAGACTTGCTGCGCTTTCCAATTATGCCCGTTCCGGATATAAGTCAAAAGGGATCAGGATAATTGAAGCCACAACGCCCATTATTCCGATTTATACATATGAGGTGGAGAATACGATCAGAAAGGCGCATGATATATATGAAGACGGTGTGTATCTTAACCCGGTACTGCCGCCGGCAACAAATCCGGGTGAGTGCTTGCTCAGAACCAGTTACATGGCGAGTCTGAATGAAAGCTTGCTTGATGAAGCGATAGACATTATCGCGCGCCATATAGAGCCGCAAATATAATGAATATTGTTGCTGTAGTAACCGGAGGAAGCTCCGGAATAGGTAAATGTACAGCGGCTGCTCTTCGTCAAAGAGGCTGCATCGTGTATGAGCTTAGCCGCCGTGATTCTGATGCAGAAGGGATCATTCACATAAAAACCGATATAACAGATGACAAATCCGTTTCCTCTGCAATTTCTCAAGTAATTGCAAGAGAAAATCATATCGATATTCTAATTAACAATGCCGGTTTCGGCATATCCGGTGCTGTTGAGTTTACATCTGTTGAGCAATCTGAAAAACTGTTCGAGGTTAACTTTTTCGGTATGGTTCGCGTTACTCGCGAGGTTCTTCCGTACATGCGAACCGCCGGCAAAGGCAGAATTCTGAATATCAGTTCTGTTGCAGCAGTGGTGCCGATTCCTTTTCAGACCTTTTATTCTGCATCCAAGGCTGCGATTAATTCTTATACTATGGCTTTGGCAAACGAAGTAGCTGACTTTGGAATAAGAGTGTCGGCGGTAATGCCGGGTGACATCAGCAGCGGTTTTACCGATGCGAGGGATAAGATAACCGCGGGAGATGATATATATGCGGGGAAGATAACCCGGTCGGTCGGTACGATGGAAAAAGATGAACGAGACGGTATGACGCCTGATGCCGCAGGAAAAATAATTGCGGGAATAGCACTTGACAAAAGGAAAAAAACGCTATATACTATTGGTATGGGATATAAGTGCGCGGTATTTCTTGCTAAGGTTTTGCCGGCATATATTCTAAATAGGATCATTAAAGTTTTATATGCAAAGTAAACGAGCTGCTCGGAGGTAATGGTTTATGTATGAGGAGATAATGTCTCAGCTCAAGGAGATAATGACTGAGGAACTTGGAATTGATGCCGGTGAGATAACTCCGCAGTCGGTTCTCGTCAACGATCTTGATGTAAATTCACTTGAATTTATGAATGTGATAATGGTTGCGGAAGAAAAATTTGATGTTTTTCTCGATGAAAACCGTTTGAGAGATATTAAAACCGTTGACGATGTTGTGAATTATATAATTGAACTCAAAAGCTGATTATTATCTTAAGGAGAGATGTCATGGCAGATTCTAAAGCAAAGCTTAGTAAGAGGAATAAGGACGGATATTATATTGTAAAGCCGGTTCCGAGCATAAAAGAAATGCTTCGTATGGCAAAAGACGAAGCCGGAGATTGGGATGCGTATCAGTTCAAGGTTTCTGAAAACGAAATACGTCACGTAACCTATAATGAATTTTATGAAACAACGGAGAATCTCGGAAGTGCGCTTACCGAACTCGGACTCGGAAACACTCATATTGCCTGTATCGGGGATAACAGCTATCATTGGATAACCGCTTATTTGACGGTTCTGAAAACGGCAGGCGTGTTTGTGCCGGTTGATAAAGAACTACCGGTTGAAGATATTATCAGAGTTGTGAATGACAGTGACAGTACAGCAATTTTTTGCGGCGGAAGATTCGAGAAAACTATTCTTGAAAATCTTGATAAAATGCCTCTGATTAAGTACGTTATTGGACTTGACAGAAGTGAAGACGGTGAAAATATTCTGTCTTTATCTGAGCTTGTTGAACATGGGAAAACACTTGACCGCAGCGATTTTAATGCTCTTAAATCGGATGAAAATGAATTAAAAATGCTGGTTTATACCTCCGGTACAACGGGGCTTGCTAAGGGCGTTATGCTGAGTGAGCATAATCTGATTTCCGGGGTTTATTATGGTCTTCAGGTTTCTCAGCCACTGAGCAAGGGACTTTCTGTGCTTCCCTATAATCATACCTATGAATCTGTATGCGATATCCTTGTTTCAATTCATAAGCATTCGACTCTTTGCATAAATGATTCGCTTAAGGCTGTTGTAAAGAATCTTCAACTCTTTAAACCGGATTACATCTATCTTGTTCCGGCGTTTCTTGAGCTTTTTTATTCCAACATTTTGAGAACCATTAAAAAGCAGGGAAAAGAAAAGCTTGTCTTTGGAATGATTGAGAAATCCAATAATCTCAGAAAAATCGGTATTGACATGCGTTCCATATTTTTCAAGAAGCTCACGGCTGCGTTCGGGGGAAACCTTAAGAAAATTGTATGCGGCGGTGCACCGATACGTCCCGAGATCGGAAAATTTTTCGGAGATATCGGGATTTGGGTTATCGGAGGCTACGGGATAACCGAATGTTCTCCTCTCGTATCCGTCAACGATGAAAGTGCCAATGATTATCATACCGTCGGAAGAAGACTCCCTTGTCTTGAATGGCGCGTTGACGAACCGAACGAAGAGGGGATAGGGGAGATTAGCGTGAAGGGCGATGTTGTCATGCTGGGGTATTATAAGCAGCCGGATAAGACC
>USPP01000035.1 GCA_900556615.1 uncultured Eubacteriales bacterium | reverse complement strand
ACCTCTTCCGGGGGATTATCAAGCAACCAGGGATTCGCAAGAAAGCGGCGAAAAACCTTAAAAGCGGAGGCGTAGGCAAAGCCGTCGCAGATTCGTTCGTCAGTAACGACGGTATAGTCAATATATTTTCTTCTTACAGTCTCTCCGTCGGGAGTAAGCTCGCACGCATGGCGTTTTGCACCGAATGCGATAAAAACCGGAATGTTTCCGAAATTATACAGATGGTGATATATGGGAGGGATTCCGAGAGAGCCCATTGAGGTTATGAACATGGAACCGTGAAAGGGACTGACGTTGAGAAGCGCCTTCGGAAGCAGACCGAAATAATCAAGGAGCTTGAGAAACCAAACTGCGAATTTTTTTAAAAGTCCGGGAATATAATTGAGAATGCGGGCAGTGCCGTCGAAGTCGTTTTCTTCTCCGGCAAAGGCATCATTATATGTTTTTGAGAATTTGTTGTATACCTCCTCTGAGGTATCCTCCGGTTCAAAAAAGACCTTGATAACGGTATTGGTTTCACTGGCAACCAGATCATGCTTGACCGCCATATTGACCTGTATACTGTTTCTTGCATATACCTTTTGTCCCGAAAGAAAACGGTTGAGATACGGTTTTTGCGATATGGTTCTGATATATGCGGCAAGAATGACATGCATCAGTCCGAAATTCTTCATTCCGAGCGCGCGTTTTTCTCTTACATATTGTTCTGCCGCTGTTATCTCAAATTTATCGTTGAAAAAATTCTGCGCGTCGCAGCGTTCTACCATTATATAAGGAGAAACCGTATCATAAGGATCGAGTCCTCTCAGCTTCCATCCGTCGCTGCGATCTCCGAGTTTTCTTTTTCTTTTTTCCATAACAAAGACCTTTCTTTGAAGCTTCACTGTCTGCCGGTTGAAATTATCCGGATTTAAGGCGACACCGCCGGGTGCACGGCAAATGCCTTTGCTGCGCATATGCTTGCCTCTTTCCCATCCTACTTCACAGGTTTCGTCGGCAGAGGCGTTACTCTTGCCTCCTCAATTTGTATTGTCTGACGAAAAATCCGGCGGCGCAACTGCACAACAATCATTGTGCGGTATTGCCTTAAATTTTACCGTACTGTATATAATATAACAAATATATTATATCAGAATAAAAGTATCAATTCAATATATTTTTAAACATTTTATTATAAAAATGTTTACATTTTTTCAAATTTCAGCTTTTAACGCATAAAAATACATTTTTTTCCGTGATGACTCTCCGGCGTGCAAACACAGTATATGCCGGAGGTCACAAAAAGATGAACGATATATTGATGCTTCCGAAAAAACAATTCGTCTTTTAACCGCCCACTTATTCATTTTCAGAGACTTATCCTCACAATTCCTGCTTGAAATCACACTTTGCCGTTTCAAAACGCAAAGCTCGTCCTGATTCGTTATATAACGCGCGCCTTGCTTCGACATGCTGTGCAGAGGGTTTGTATTAAAATATATCTGTAGAATTACAGCGAAGGAAGGAATCAAAAAAATGCAGGAAACCGAAATCAGAGAAAAGCTGAAAGGAGCGGCAGGACGTGCGGAAAAGCTTCTTGGCGGCTATATTGGAAAATACATAAATGGGGGACGCAGCGGGAAAATCAGTCTGAAAAAGGAATCCGTCCTGATGGCGAGAGGCATACTTTTCGGACTGACATCGTTTCTGTTTGCCTGTGCAAGGCTTCAGGAAGGGATAAGACCGTTCGGAACGGCGCTGCTTTGTGCTTCGGAGACAAATATTCCGTGGATATTTACAGGTCTTATCGTGTCTGCTTTTACCCGAAAAGAAACTATGCTCATAAATATTGTTACTTACTCGGCAGTGCTTATTATGAGAATTTTGCTTTGCCGGGTATTGGGATTGAGAAGGGGAAAGAACAGAGTCAGCTTCAGGGAACCGGAAGCGATTCGGCTTGCGACGGCAGCTTCCGCCGGATTTATATCCGGACTGTACGGTATATTTGACGGCGGATTTGAAAAATCTTGCCTCTATTCCGCGTTATTTCTCATTGCGCTGACGCCGGCAGTTACCTTTCTGTACGGCGGAGTGAGCGGCAAACCGGAGATATCGGGAATGCGACACGATGCAGGAGTGCTTGCCATGATGTTTACGCTGGTGCTTTCCCTTGCCGGTCTTACCCTGTTTGGAGGAGGTCTTGCAGGCTTTTCTCCGGCGGTAATTGTATCTGTGTTTCTGACATTGTGTACGGCATTTTCGGGCGGAGCTTTCCGGGGAGGAATTGTAGGGATGATCTGCGGTCTTGCTTGTGGTGCGGAGCTTTCACCTATGCTTGGAATTGCGGGAGTGATTGCCGGTACGCTCAGACATACGGGAATTTTGCTTTCGATGTTTGCTTTTTGCGGATCGGGTGCTGCCTTCTCAATGGTGACGCAGGGGCTTTCTTCTTTCGGAGGCACGATACCCGATATACTTTGGGGAGCGGCGCTTTTCGCTCCGGTAGCGAAGCTTGGTCTGCTTCCTAAGCTATATCCTTTGTTCGCTCTTTCGGGTGGAGAAACGGCTATAAACAATACCGCTGTAAGCAGAGTGCTTGCAGAGGGAAAACGAGGAACCGATACGGAACGTCGAATGGAATCGCTTTCCGACGCGCTTTCCTCACTGTCGTCGGTATTCTATACACTTTCAAACAGAATCACTGAGCCCGGTATATATGAAGTGCGGGTGCTTTGCGAAAAGTCCTTTAAAAAATACTGTGAGAAATGCAGAATGAGCACGATTTGCTGGGGGAGGGAATATGAAAGAACAGCCGATATTATGAACAAGCTGGCAAACGCTGTGGCGAAAAACGGATGTGCCGATTCGGAATATATTCCCGACGACTTTTTTAAACGCTGCCCGAATGCTCTCAAAGCGATTTCAGAGCTGAATCTTTCTCATGCGCGTATGCTTGAAGCGGCGGCGAAAGAGAATAAAACCGAGGTATTTGCCCTTGACTATGAAGCGATGGCAAAGCTGCTTGAAAGCTCCTGCTCCGATGCGGCGGAAGAATACAGCTGCGACAGGGAGCTTACCGAAAAGGTAAGGCGTGCAGCGCATGACATGAACCTTTTTGCCGCGGGGATAGCGGTTTTTGGAAAACGCAGAAAAACCATTGCGGCGGGAGGCGTCGATATTTCCAATGTAAGTCTTTCCTCCGGAGAAATGTGCCGCGAATTTGAAAAAGCCTGTGGAATAAAGCTGACGGTTCCAGAATTCAGCATGGATGACGATTATGTGACGATGACTTCATCGTCGGCAAGGGTGATATCGGTGGAAAGCGCCCGGGCATCTCTAAAAAAAGATAACGAAACGGTAAACGGTGACAGCGTCGCCTGCTTCAGCAATAAAGAGGACTATTTCTATTCTTTGATCAGTGACGGAATGGGAAGCGGCAGAGATGCGGCGATAACCTCCCGTATCACCTGCATTTTCCTGGAAAAGATGCTCTCTGCCGGCAATAAAAAAAGTATTGTTCTGAAAATGCTCAATAATTTTATAAGAAACAAGAATCTTGAATGCTTTGCTACCGTGGATCTGCTGGAGATTGATCTTTTAACCGCTTCCGCCGGTTTTATTAAGAGCGGTGCGGCAGCGTCTTATATCATAAGAGATAAAAAGCTGTTTAAAATTGCTTCTAATTCCCTTCCTATAGGAATAACAAGGGAAATAACCGCTGAGGAAATCAGATTTGAGCTTCGGGCAGGGGATCTCATTATCATGATAAGCGACGGAATATCGCAGAGCTTTGAGGACGGCATTTGGCTTGCCGATCTTCTTTCCTCCGGGATTGATCCCGACTGCGGTCTTGAGGATATAGCGGCGATTATTCTGGAAGCCGCGAAATCGAATAATCGCAGAAGTGATGATATGACGGTTTCCGCGATAAGAATATCCGAAGTATAGCGCCGTGGAAAAATAAAAGGCAAGCGGTTATTTCATCCGTTACGGTGAATGACCTGCTTGCCTTTTTCGTTATATCTGCGGATTAAGAAATCGCTGAATAAATCTGCATAGCCGATTGGTTCAGTGAGTCTTAAGACAACATCGCCGGGTGCGCGGCTAACGTTTTTGTTGCGCATTTGCTTGCATCTTTTCCGTTATACTTCACAAAATTTGTCGGCAGAGAGTCACTTGCCTCCTCAATTTGTATTGTCTGGCGAAAAATCTGACGGCGCATTTGTACAACAATCATTGTGCGGTATTGTCTTAAAGACCGAATTTTTCTTTAAGATAATTTCTGCTTTCCGCCATTGCTTCAATCGGTTCGATACCGGTGAAGTTATCCTGCTCTACGATTGCATATTCTACTCCGATTTCGCTGCATGCATCGAGAATTTCGGCAAAATCATTGCGTCCTTTTCCGAGAGGGACAAGCATAAAGCCGTTTTCCTCCTGCGTCGCGCCTTTAAGCTCTTTGCCGTTTTCGTCAATAAGGGCATATACGGGACCTGCGGCAAGCTTTGTGCAGACAAAATCCTTGAGATGTACAACATGAATTCTGTCTCCGTATTTACGGAGGTACGCCGAGGGATTTACTCCTCCGTAATTCATCCAACAGGTATCGGGCTGAGGATTTACATATCCGTCAAGCTCGCGGAACATAATATCGTATATATATTCCTCTCCGATTTTAGTGAACTCAAAGTCGTGATTGTGATAGAGAAGCTCCATTCCGTTTTCTCTTGCCATAGCGGAGACCTTTTTAAAGCTTTCTTTGGTGCTGTTCCAAGCCTCGGTTCCGGCAAGCAAATTTTTATCATACCACGGAATTACAATATATCGGATTCCGTAAGCCTTAAAGAAATCGAATGCCGCCTGTCCTTCTTTGAGGAACATATCGATCCCCTGGTGAACCGATACGGATTTAAGCCCGATTTCATCTAAAAGAGCCTTCAGCTCTTCTCCTGTATATCCTCCGTAATATCCGGCGAATTCCACGTAATCGTAACCGATTTCCTTTACCTTGCGGAGCGTACCGATGAAATCCTTTGAAAGCGCGTCTCTGACGCTGTACATCTGGATTCCGATATTGATTTTTTTCATAATCTTGGTTCCTTTCAGATTCCGAATTAAATCTCGGGAATTTCAATCTTTACTTCATGACCGGCGTTGGCGGATTTGACAATACCGTCAATAATAGCTTGGTTATAGAGAATCTGAGATGAGGGTACGGGAGCGGGAGTGCCGTTTTTGCAGGCGTCAAGGAAGGTTCTGATTTTGAGATCAAACAGATCGCCGTTTGTTTTTACAATCGGTATCTTTGTTTCGGTCTGAAGTCCGGCAACCTCATGATAAACGGTCATCTCACCGCCGACGCTGCCGTTCCAGCAGTCGGTAGAAGGAATACGAAGACCGCCCTTTGTTCCGAGGATAATGGTATCTCCGGGCGTATTGATATTCATTGCCCACGCGATACGGAAGTCAAGCACAACTCCACCCTCCAGACGGATAAATGCGGCTGCAAAATCGTCAACACCGAATTTCCCGGCGTATTCGGCTTTCTTGTCATCAGGATAACCGCAGTAATTGGGATCTGTTCCGAAGAAAGCAGATTTATAGCCGCTTACCGTGAGGGGCTTGGGATATCCGATTGCATTAAGCACCATATCGAGAGAATAGCATCCGATATCGGCAAGGGCTCCGATTCCCGCGGTTTCGTCCTCAATAAAGGAGGTGCCGAAGGGAGTAGGAATGCCGCGTCTGCGTCCGCCGCCGGTCTGAATATAGTAGATCCGACCAAGCTCTCCCGACTGACAGATTTTTTTTATCATTTTCATATTTTCGTCCATTCTGGGCTGGAAACCGATAGAAAGAACCTTGCCGCTTTTTTTCTCTGCCCGGCAGATTTCGGCAGCCTCTTCTACGGTTACGCACATCGGTTTTTCAAGAAGGACATTTATGCCTTTTTCGAGCGCGTAAATAGTGGGAGATGCATGCTGACGGTTATAGGTGCACACGCTCACCGCGTCAAGAGCAAGCGATTCATCGTCGAGCATTTCTTTATGAGAAGGATAGCATTTTACATTTTCAATGCCCCAATCTTTAAAAAACTTCTCGGCTTTTCCGGGAATCAGATCGGCGCCCGCAACGATTTCAACATCGGGCTGATTCTTATAAGCTTTCATATGAGCTCCGGCTATCCAACCGGTTCCGATGATGCCGATTCTCATCTTCCTTGCCGTATCAATTTTGGTTTCCTCATGTGATTCCTTGAAAGCGTCAAGTCTTGCTTCTGTTCCTGACATAATATATTACCTCTCTTTTTTATGAAAACTCCTGAGAACGGAGCTTTTATTGTATTCCACTCGGCGGAATATATTTCTTTACATGAATTTTATCACATATGACATAAAAAATCAATATATTATCTTGCGGAAAATCGGCTGTATATTGCGCATTTTTATTCTTTCCCGCCGTTTTTTCTTATTGACTTTTTATATGTTTTATAGTATAATTGAAACAAAGGGCTTTGGTTCTAAATAATACAAAGGCAGGCATATTATATGAATTCGGATATGATGAATACCGTTCCCACGATACCTTTGCTTGAATGCAGTTCGCTCTATAAATCTTACGGCGGAGCGTACGCTCTTAATGGGATAGATCTGAAAATATTTCGGGGTAGAGTTGTAGGGCTTCTCGGACCGAACGGGAGCGGAAAAACAACTCTCTTAAAGCTTGCCGCCGGGCTTCTTACTCCGACGCACGGAGAGATTCTGATAAACGGTCTTGATGTGGGAGCCGATACGAAGAGAATCGTCTCATATCTTCCGGAGCGAACCTATTTTGACGGTTCGATGCGCGTCATAGACACCATAAATTATTTTTCTGATTTTTATTCCGATTTTGATCGGGAAAAGGCGTTTGCGCTTACCGAAAGGCTCGGCGTGCCGCTTAAAGCAAAATTTAAAACGCTTTCAAAGGGGACGAAGGAAAAGCTTCAGCTTATTCTTGTGATGAGCAGAAATGCGGAGCTTTATCTGCTGGACGAACCGATCGGAGGAGTGGATCCGGCGGCACGCGACTTTATATTGGATGTTATACTCGGCAATGATAACAGGAATGCCACGGTTGTTCTGTCTACGCACCTTATATATGATATAGAACGTGCGCTTGACGATGTTGTGATCATATCGAACGGGAGAGTTTTTCTTGCAGATTCCTGTGAAAATATCAGAAACAAAACCGGAGGCTCTGTCAATGATTTATTCAGGGAGGTGTTCAGATGTTAAGGAAGCTGCTTAAGCATGAATTTAAGTTTTATATAAAATTTGTCTCTCTTTCCTATGCGATTCTCGCTGCGGCGCTGCTGCTTGCAAGGCTTTGCGCTGAGCTTCTGTCCGCCGTATCAAAGCATTACGGCGAGAACACGGTATTCGATCTTGCCGTATTTCCGTCTGCCATTATTTTTATAGCTGCCGGTATAACAGTACTTGGTGTTCTTGTACTTCCTATCGTTCTCGGAGCGGTACGCTTTTACCGAAATCTGATAAAGGACGAGGGGTATCTCTCCTTCACCTTGCCGGTCAGCGCTTCATCTCATGTTTTCTGTAAGGTTTTCACCCCGTTTATTTTTACGGTTTTGTCGGCGATTGTTACGGCGCTGCTCACGGGCGCGGCAATATTTGTTTTCAAACAGTCTATGTTTGCGAACTTCTGTGAGGCTTTGAACGAGCTTACGAGATATGGGGATTGGAAATATTTTGTGGTGAGCACTGTCGTGACGGCACTCTTGTCGGTGGTGTCGTTGACTACCCTCATTGCTTTCTCGTTTAGTATAGGTCAGCTCTTCAGAAAACAAAAGCTTCTCGGCGCAATAGGCTGTTACATCGGAACGAATATGGTTTATAATATGGTAAGCTCGGTGGTAACAGTGGCGGTTATGGTTATTTCCGCAGAACAGGGAGCTTTTGATGAAAATCTGTCGTTCATGAATTTTTCTTTACCCTATTTTATAACCTCGGCGGTTCTCAGTCTTGCGTTTGTTGTCGCTACTTATCTGATATCCTGTTATGTGTTGAAAAATAAGCTGAATCTTGAATAATGTATGGTTATCTTAAATGCTTCCTTTTAAGAACCGACGACAAATCGGAAAATATAGAGGTGTGTTGTGAAGAAAATACTTACCGTTCTTATCCTTACAAGTATGGTTTTCCTTTCAACTTGTAGCTCAAAAGGACCGGAAAAGCCGTCAGATTGTGCCCTTGACTTCTGGATTGCAGAAAATGTGGAAAATATTGATTTCAGCGAGTATGAAGAAATATATGGATGGTTTGGAGCGAGAGAATTTCTTGGAAAGGGATATCATACGGTAATAAATGAAGATGGCGAGAGTGTCAAACCCGATCACTATGTATCTTATGTTATTACGGCATACCCGGATTATTCAAGCGGAGGTCAATATGTAACGGAGATTGTTATTACAGATCCCAATGTGCAGATGTACGGGCTTTTTGTTACTTCTTCTATTGAGGAGTTTGACTCTTTATTTGAGAATATGGGTTACCATATTGAGGAAGTCGGAAATACAGGGATGTATCATAAAGCAGTGAAAGAAAAAATAGCCTTTACTTACGGAGGCGGAATTGTACGTATAACCGCTGAAGTTACAAACCGGTTTGGAATACAATATTGATAAATTACTATTTATCGATAAGTTATACGAGGAAACACTTAAGGCAACACCGCCGGGTGCACGGCTTGCACCTTGATGGTATATCTGCTGTTCCTTTCCCGCCACACTTCAAAAATGTCGTTGGCAGAGGCGCTGTTCCTTCCTCTTCAATTTGTATTGTCTGACGAAAAATCCGACGGCACAATTGTACAGCAATCATTGTGCGGTATTGCTTGAATACTTTATGAATGAAAATAGAAACGGAGCTTTGAAACAGAATGATGAATGAAAATAGAAATGAAGCCTTGAAACAGAATGATGGAGCAGAACGCGGAAGACTGCTCAAAGATATTGCAGGGGGAAGCTCGAACTTGCTGCTTTTTACGATTTTATCGCTGATAAATGTGATTCTTACTCTTGCCGAAGCCTCAGTCACCTTTACATTTTCCGCCGAGATACCCGTATATCTGACGGCGCTCGGTGTGTATTCGAAAGAGATTACCGATTCTTCCGTTATGCTTATCATTTTTTTAATGGCGGCATTGGTTTTTATCGGTTTTTGTCTTATCTGTGCTCTCCTCTCAAAAAAGCGTTACGGATGGTTTATCCCCGCGCTTGTTCTTGTCATTATTGATACGTTTTTTGCTGTCTGGGCATACTTTCCGATTGCTTCTGAAATGTTGCTTCCGACGATTATTTCGATATTGTTTCATGTCTGGATGCTGTATTATCTTGTCAAAGCCGTTATTGCGGCGGCTAAGCTAAAAAAGCTGCCTCCCCAGCCTATGATATATGAGGCGCCCTTTGCCGAGGCCCGTAATCAGGAGCCTTATCCTTCTTCGATTCCATATGAAAATATAGAGGGAACTAACTCCGACGGAGAACAGCATGAGACTATGGATCATTCATCACGCGACTCCTGATTATAGTAATGTCTACTGAATCATTCGCTTTGCGAATGATTGGTGCGGCAAAGCCACACCC
>USPP01000034.1 GCA_900556615.1 uncultured Eubacteriales bacterium | reverse complement strand
TGCAGAGACGAAGCTTTTCGATAACCTCCGGCGTTACCAGGCAGCTTTCAAAGAAGTAAGGACCTCCGTGTACGACGCGGTGACCTACGGCTTTAATTTCACTCATATCTTTTATACAGCCGAGGACAGGATCGGTCAGGGTATCGACCACTATTTTGGTCGCCACCGCATGGTTGGGCATGGCAATATCGCGCTTATTCTTTTCTCCGTTTTCTCCGAGACGATGCTCGATACGCCCGTCAATACCGATACGCTCGCAAATGCCTTTGGCAAGAACGTCTCCGCTCTCGGTATTGAAGAGCTGATATTTAAGGGACGAGCTGCCCGCATTGACAACAAGTACTTTCATATAAATTTAACCTCCGATGTGATTTTGGCATAACGATATTAATTATACTACATATTTCCGTCAAATACAAGAGATTTACAAAAAAAACACCGTAAACAAGGCGTAACTGAGGATTTTTATGAATATTACGGCAATTATCTGCGAGTATAACCCTTTTCACAGAGGTCACATACTCCAGCTTGAAGAAATACGCCACGCAAAAGGACAGGCTTCAGCGATCATAGCTCTTATGAGCGGCAGCACCGTTCAGCGCGGGCAACTTTCAATCTACTCCAAATATGCACGCGCGGAAGCAGCAATAAAATGCGGAGTGAATCTGGTGCTCGAGCTTCCCTGCCCGTATTCCTGCGGAAGCGCCGAATATTTTGCACGCGGAGCGATATCGCTGCTTGATTCCTTTTGTGTCATTGACAGCCTCTGCTTCGGGAGTGAAAGCGGAGATATTGTGATGCTCAGCAATGCGGCAGAGAATATCCGTAAAGAAGGCTATATCTCGGCAGTAAAAACTGCCGATTCCTCCGAATCGCATCAAAGATGTGCAGAAGCCGTATACAGAGCCATGTTCGGCAGTGAATATCCTACCTCTCCCAATGATATTCTCGCTGTGGAATATCTGGCGGCACTGAAGGAAATGAAAAGTAATATAGTCCCGTTTACTTATTGTCGTATGCCGGGATACACAGCGTCGGGAACACGGGCGGCTATACTTTCGGGAGAAGACGCTTCAGATATGATTCCCATTGAGGCGCATAAGATTTTTTCAAAGCTGAAGCCGATGGACGAAACAATTTATTCTGCGGCAGCGCTGTATGTGATAAGAAACACTTCACGGGACAGGCTTTCGGAATTTTATGGGATGAACGGAGGGGTATCGGGATATCTAAAAAACAACGCTGCTTCCGCGGCAGATTTATCCGAACTCATCTCGCTCTGTACCTGCCGTAAATATTCCTCTTCCCGTCTGCGCCGAGCCTGCCTTGCAGCGCTTCTCGGAATAAAAAGCGAGGATATGAAAAAACCGCCGCTTTTCGCAAACCTCCTTGCCGCCGACAGACTCGGCAGAGAAATTCTGTCTGCATTTTTTGTTATAATAGGAACTTTCGATTTCTTTCGGATATGCGAAAAAAATCGAAAGTTCCTATTATAACAAAAAATGCAGACAGTCATTTGCTGTCTCCCGAAGCGAAGAAGCAATACCTTCTCTGCCGGCGTGCCGACGAACTGTTCGCTCTCTCAGAGAGGGAAGCTCCCCGAAAATACATTTGCACACCACCCTATATCAAAAAATGAGAAAACGGTGAAAAATGATTACGGATTGTCTCGTTCGAGGCAACTCAAGCCGCAGTCTTCCCATAATATCTCAGTTCGGAATCATTCATTTCTTCGAATTTCCATGCTTCAAAAGTTTCTCCCACATCGGAAAGCTCTGAAAGCATATCAATAACCGGAAAACGATTTAAGGTAATACCGCACAACGCTTGTTGTACAGCAGCGCATCAGATTTTCGTCATACAGCACGAACTGAAGGAGCAAGAGTGACTCCTCTGCCGACGAAACAACAGCGCTCCGATTAACGCAATCACAAAAGGTATTAACTATGTCATCTGCCTCCCCCGCCCGTATTGTGATTTCCTGTTTTTCATTCATATCCTTTTCCTCCAGGGGCAAAAAGTGCGCCAACCCAAGTTAACGCACCAAAAATCGCAAATTTCGATTATCACTACATAAAATTAAATAAATTGAAATACAGATACTCAACACTACCAAGCGGAGTTTGCTATTTTACCCAATTCCCCAAGCAACATCGACGAGAAAAAACATAATATCCCCTTATAGTAAAAATAAATACCCCTAAATACCCCAATCTATTTATTAAATTTGTGTAGTACATTTATTATGTAATCCCCACAGGGAAAAATGTTAAAGGAAATCATAAAAAAGCCATCAAGCAAAAACAGCGAAAAAGCACGATATAAGTTATGCGGTAAAACAGCAAAAAAGCATACTGTTCTCTGCGAGCTTGTCGAAAAATTGAAAACATATCCTATAAATCGCGAAAGCAGAAATGTATTTCCTACGCATTTCTGCTTTCTTTTGATATAATATTATAGTGATTTGCGATAATATTGTTAGGAGGACAGTATGAAAATCAATAAAAGCAATGTTTTTTCCGGATACGGAGAACGCATTCGCCCAAAGAGACGTAAATCAAAAATGACGAAAAAATACTTTCCGAGTGTATTGACATGAGCGACAGAATGATTCGCAGCATTGAAAACGGAATTACACTGCCAAAATTTGACTACATTATGAAAATCAGCAATATGCTGGATATGAGTTTTGGGGACATAAATATCTTGGCGCAGCAAAGGAAATTGCATGAAACACTCATCTCGACCATATATCCTAATCACAGGCAAGTACACAATTGAAGACAATGTCTATACAGGTTACGGTATAGGCTATTCCGACTCTAATCTTTCTTTATCTTTTGAGAATTTGGCAACCAATCCGATTACAGTTGCAAATTTAGTAAAAATTTGTAACGATTTAGCTCTTTCACCCATCCATCTTGAAGACGTGGCGGAGGATTTTCTTCTCAAAGCCACATAAAATTTAATAAAAAACAGTTTTATCGCAAATCACCTTTGGATTAACGATATTGAAACAACAGCATGTAACATCCTGCTTTTAGGGATAAAAGATTTTCCAAACGATCTTACCAGCATTTCAGACCATCTGTAATTTTCTGCTTTGTGTAAATCCGTTACAGCCTTTCCAATACGCAAAAATATCTGCACCGCAGACGGTAGACTGTTTGTTCTGTCACAAATTTTTCCTCTAACGGGCTCGCCAACTCCTTCAAAAATTACCGCAGGCAACACCTTTCCGCTTAAATGTATCTTACTCCATCTTTCCATGTGCTTCGCCATAGGCGATTGTTATTGTTATTTTCTTAATTACACCCATATTCTTTACAGCTATTATCTCACAATTTCAGTCTATCACCTCATCCCGATACTCTAACAAAATCCTACCTTCTAACAAGCGGTTGCCTTCATACACTTTTGTAAAACCTGCATTATGTAACTCGCGTTTACCGATTTTTGTCAAGTATCGGAGCTTTGTTCCATGCTACCATATTAATATTAAGACTTTTTCGATCTGCTACTGACGGCTTGCATCGCATTTCCATACCGGCTTCCGTAGCTGTCTTCGTTATGATCTCCAACGCATACTCGATAAAAAGCAATTTCGGCTTTGTCTAAGCTCACGATCTTATCGCTACTCGAATCTTTTTTTCCTTGGTAACGGATTTATATACGTTTTTTCAAATTCCGCTTTTCGTATTTCTTTTTTATTTTTATTGCGCACTTTCTTTTACCATTCTCTACTTTTTCTTATCTCAATACTCTCTAATTCTTTCATTGTATCTCTCAAGTATATCTTCTATGATATCGCATCATCTTTATATACCTATTCAACAATTGTTTTCTCTAAACTCTGTCATAAAGAAAACCAAACGAAACTGTTCTTTACAAAAAATCGTCAGCGGTCTTGTTAATCTGAACAAGCATTTCACTGACGATTTATTTCTTTCTGATACCGCCTCGAAGCTTTATGGCACGCCGGGCTTGATAATGTATCTGCACCATCAGAACCCCGCGATATTGCCTTAAGATAAGCTTTTCGCTTTTATTTAGACTGTTATGCCGATAGCCTTATCGAATAAAATCAGGTACCATATCCCAGCGTGTTTCGGAACTCACGGTCAACGGATGTAATTAACTGCAAGAATACCCGCCCCAAGCACGGTAAGCACAATTCCGGTAACTCTGTTCAAAACAGTCGCGCTTGCTCTGTTGGCAAAACGCGCCGCAATTCTTGCCCACAGCAAGGTTGAAAGCATGCATAAGAGCAAGCAAACCGTGTCAGGCATTCCGTCAATGGCAAAGTGGCTTGCCGCTCCGGTAAATGCTGTAAACGTCATAATAAATACACTTGTACCGACCGCTGTTTTAAGCTCATACCCTAATACCGATGTGAGAATGAGCAGCATCATCATTCCGCCTCCGGCGCCCACAAAGCCGCATATAAAACCTATCAGCATTCCGCACAACACTGACCGAGCAATACGCATTTTTCCGCTGACATGCTCCATCGCTTCTTTCGTAGTCATAACAGGATTGATTATAAACTTTATTCCGAGCAGCAAGGTCATAAATACCGATATATTCCCCATCGCCGTTCCCGGCAAAAAACTCGACGCCCAGCTTCCTATAAGGGTAAAGACGAGCACTGCCGCCATCATGATGCTTCCATTTTTTATATCGAGATTTTTATTTTTTCCGTATGTATAAGCAGAAACTGCGCTTGCCAGCACATCGCTTGCCAGCGCGATACCTACCGCCTCGTAAGCCGGAATATCAAGAAAAGAAATCAGCATCGGGCTGATAACCGCCGCGGCGCTCATCCCGGCAAATCCGGTTCCGAGACCTGCCCCGATCCCGGCTAAAAAGCAAACTGTAAATTTTATCAGCATATATTTTACCGCGACAAATCAATTCTGCTTTTGCACGCTTTTATATTCATCATAAAAGCGATACATCGGGCAGGAACCGGAGCTTCCCACAAGATAATCAGCCATTTCGTCCTCATCCAAATCGGCACGACAGACATTTTCACCGTAAAATTCATCGTAATCATACCAGACGCAGCTTTCACAGCTTGACTGCGTCTTTTGTTTTTCACTTTTTTTCATCTATAAGCTCCTTTCCGTCAAGTATTGCCGAGATCAACTCGTCGCCGTGATATGCAAGTCTCAGCAGAAAGAACGGTACTTCCTCTGTTATCAACCTTAAAAAAATTCTGTCTCCCGCCCAAAGAGAAAGCTCGGATATCTTTGATTTTGAAACCCATTCAAGCGTCCCCTCATCACATCCGCACAATTCTCCTTCAAAACCGACCGCCGTAAAAAGATACATCTGTTCGGTCTCCCACTTATCGGAAACAAAGGTAACGATTCCTCTTATTCTATAGTCCGTCAATAATAAACCGGTTTCTTCCCTCACCTCTCGGAGAAGACAATTTTCAGGTCCTTCCCCTTCTTCAAGCTTTCCGCCGACTCCGATCCACTTTCCGAAATTACAATCATTTTTCTTACGGTTACGACAGAGCATAAGATATTTCCCGTCTTTTTCAATATAACAAAGCGTTGAATTTATCATATTTTTACCCCCGATCTTCACTGTAGAAAGTTTTCTTATGAATATGACGACAAGCGATTTGCGAGGCAAATCATAGCCATTGGCACTTAATGGCAAAATCGAAAAATCGGTCGGTAGCTTTTTCCGATTATAAATTCCACAAAATTATGGAAAAATTTTCCGATTATGAATAAAGAATGCCTGTAAAGACAATACTCGATTACAGATAAGTCATGACGAAATCAAATTAAGAAATCGCTGAATAAAACGGCTGTGCAAATTTCCAAGATGATTTTTGACCGGCAAGGCAAAAATGCAGGAATATGATTAAGGCAGCACCGCCGGGTTCACAGCTTGCGACTTGACGGCATATCTGCTTATATCCCATCACACTTCACAAAATTTGTCGGCAGAGGAGCCGTTCGTTTGCCACCTCAATTTGTATAATCTGGCTGCGTATCTGTACCGTCAGAACCCGACGGTATTGCCTTAAAGGTAATCTTGGTATATGCCACCCTTAATCGTTTTCCGGAGTTATTTCTTTCTTATCATTCACCGGTTTCTTATCGCATCGATCGGGCGTTTGGAAGCAATTTTCTTAACCGGCAGGAAGGAAGCAATAAACGCAACTCCTATACTAATCACAAGCAGCAGCAGCACTTGCCTTATAGAGAAGGAGAGAACCGTGATCAATATCCCGATTTCTTTTCGGAGCACCGAATTTATCACAACCGTAATAATCCCTACCGAAGTGACCGAAAGCACAAAATTTATCATTGCTATGATAAAGCTCTCTGCAAAAAAGATTCTGAAAACATCATTTGAACGGGAACCGATTGCCCTGAGAATCCCAATCTCCTGTTTTTTATAGGCTATTGACGTACTGATGAAATTCGAGAGCATAAGCGCCGCGAATACGGCAAATGCGATACCGATATAGAGAAAGACTTCAGCTAAATCTTTAAGAATTTCGTTTACCGAATCGAGTTCAAAGGTAACGGGATTCACAAGCGTATAAAGAATGTCCTGCTCTTTATCATAACAAGAGGAAACCATCTTTTTTACATCGGCTCTGCTCTCCGGCATAACTCCGACAGCATGAGAATAATATCCATCGCTGCTTTTTGCCAAATCGGATATCAGCTTATCAGATGCGATCATATACTCATAATAATAGTAATCGTAATCTGAAGACGGATCATCATAAAAACCGACAATTTTCAGAGATATCTGCTCTTGGCTCCGATAATTATATAAAATCAACGAATTATTTCCGTCAAAAATTTCCGCCAGCTCCGAGGCAGTCATACCCTCATGCCATACCGAATAATCGGAATTATGCAAATTTACCGTATGAGCAGGCAGGATTATTTCATTATCGGCAAGAGAGTCATGTTTTTCTCCTATCCAGCTTATCTTTTCAGCGTCGATCTCGTAAAAAGGCATAAGATATCTTAAATATGATTCAAATATCCAATCATCTCCGGAGTCAGAATTGGATATATCCATTCCCGAAGCCATCTCAGCAACATGAATTTGATGGGCATCATATTCATTGATAAACCCCTTCCCCGTAAATCCGACAGCGATTAAACCGTATTGATATTCGTACGTAAATTCATTGGACAGAATATACCGCTTCAGCATCTCACTCGGTTCCATTGTTTCGGTCGGTTCTGTAAGAAGCCGATATCGGTCCCAATTGAAATCACAATCGAAAATACCGGTTATTTTATAAGTTTGACCGTCGATGAAAAGTGTCTTTCCTATCAAATCGTCATAATCCTCAACTGCTTCATATACGGCTTTATCGGTCTCCTCTCCCGTTTTACAGTATCCCGCAAGCCGATAGGTTTCAAATAAATAGGTTGTTACCGCAATTTCCTGAATTTCATCATAAGGAATATTATCCCGCGGATAACTTCCTGCAACCAGCTCATAACCCATTTCCTCAAGTTCCGACTGCGAGGATTCAGCAAAACCTCTCAGAGTAGTTCCGTGTATCTCATCGGTAATCTTCGAGGAATCAAAGCTACCACGCAAATCAAGAACGTTTCCCGGAACAAGGACCCCCTTTCCCTTAACTCCGGTACGCTCATAGATTTCCTTTAAATCGTCATCATTAAGCTTATAACCGCTTCTATACCAAGATACATCTCCGTCTGTCTCCTTTACTGATTTTGAGAAAGAAGCATAGGTAATTCCGGAATCAACGAGGGAAGAGGTACAGGCATCGATATGATCGTAAGAAGCAAAAGTATCTGCGATTCCGAAAAGCGTGAAAGCAACAAGAGACAAGAAAACTGTAAAAACAAGTCTGATTTTTTTATGCTTCAGACTGCTTGCACCTATTTTGAAAGCAGGCTTAAGAGGAAGCTTTGACTTAATAAGCTTGAATTTTGAAGAATCGGAAAGCTTTATCAAAGATTGATCGGTATCTTTAAATCGCTTATTACTGCTTTCGGACAGCTTGAGCGAAAGCTTTTCTTCTTTATGAGACTTAATATAAGCATTAATAGCGAGACGATCCTCCTCGGTAAGCTCATAGCCTTCCGGAAGCTCTACCGTGCTCCCGTTGTATACCGGTTTATTCTCCCGAAAGTCCCGCGATATACTTTCGTCATATTCGACATCGCTTATGACACGGCCGTCTGAAAGCTCGATAATTCTGTCGGCATATCTTTCCGAAAACTCTCTGTCATGGGAAACGATAATAACCAGCTTGTCGCGTGAGAGCTTCTTCAAGGTATCAAAAATTTGCTTTCCTGTATTGGAATCCAGCGCTCCGGTAGGTTCGTCCGCCATGATGATCTCAGGTTTTTTTACAAGCGCTCTCGCAATGGCGACTCTTTGCTTCTGCCCGCCCGAAAGCTCGTTCGGACGTCTTGAACCATAACCGTCAAGATCCACCTCATGAAGTATTTCGTTTATCCTGTCGCTGCTTGCCTTTATTCCCTGAAGCTCAAGGGCAAGACCTATATTCGCACCGACAGTGAATTCCTCAAGAATATTGTATTCCTGAAATATAAATCCCACATAAGTGTTTCTGTAAGAATCAAAGTGCTGCTGGCTGAAGTTTTTACTGGAAACACCTTTTATAATAATCTCGCTGCCGCCTTTATCATAGCGGTCAAGACCGCCCAAGAGATTCAGAAGCGTGGATTTTCCGCTTCCCGATTTTCCGAGAAGAAAAACCATTCCTTTTTCCGGAAAGCGAAGATTTATATTATCCAGTGCCTTGACCGGCACTCCCTTTTTCGGCTTATAGGTTTTACTGAGTTTAACTGCTTCAAGCATAGCTATACCTCCATATAGATAATACATCCCATAAATGACACAAAATATGAAGAACTTTCTTCCGACTTATCTGTTTAAGTATAACATCTTATACATTTTAAGTCAAGTATGTTTCCATAAGAAAGGTTAAACAGCTAAAAAACAAAAATTACATAATGCCTATTGACTTAATAGGTATTATATGTTATACTAATTACCGATGTCAGACAGACACATGATTTAATATCAAAAGAAAATAAATGCTCTAAAGGAGTTACGTTATGAAACGCATATCGCTCCGACTTGATTTTCGATGTAGCTAAAATACCGATTCACCGTATATTAATTTATTTTATTCTGAAATTTAAGGAGAAATGATTATGTCAAACATCTATACATCAGCAGACCAGCTCATCGGAAAAACCCCCCTTCTTGAGCTTACGCACATCGAAAAAGAATATGGACTGAAAGCAAAAATTCTTGCCAAGCTTGAATATTTTAATCCTGCGGGCTCTGTAAAGGACAGAGTCGCAAAAGCAATGATCGACGATGCGGAAAAAAGAGGGCTTTTAAAGAAAGACTCGGTCATAATCGAACCGACTTCCGGCAATACCGGTATCGGACTTGCCTCGGTAGCAGCCGCGAGAGGATATAAAATTGTAATAGTAATGCCTGAAACAATGAGTGTTGAGCGTAGGCAACTTATCAAGGCCTACGGCGCCGAAATTGTTCTAACCGAAGGTGCAAAAGGTATGAAGGGCGCCATTGCGAAAGCCGAAGAACTCAGTCGTGAGATTCCCGGAAGCTTTATTCCCGGACAGTTTATAAACCCCGCTAATCCCGATGCTCACCGAAGCTCAACAGGACCGGAAATCTATCAGGATACCGACGGCAAAGTAGACTATTTCGTCGCCGGAGTC
>USPP01000033.1 GCA_900556615.1 uncultured Eubacteriales bacterium | reverse complement strand
AAATGCGATCGGCGACCTTACCGTAGGTAAGGTTATGACGCATGTTCACGATTTTGTTATTGTTGACGGTGAAATTGTGGAGCAGATTAACAGCGTTTCGGCGGCAAATCCTTATATAGCGCTTGTCTGCGGACTTGTTACGCTTTTTACCGTTATTCTCTGTTCGGTATACGGCAAAAAAATGATGAAGCTCATTCCCTTTATCATCGGTATTCTTGCCGGATATGCGGTTGCCGCTGTTTTCACCGTTATCGGTATCTGCACCGATAATATTTCGCTTCAGCTTATCGATTTCAGTGTTTTCTCAAGCATGAATTGGTTTGCAGTTCCCGATTTTACTTTTCTTGAAGGGGTAAAGGGTTTTAAAGAAATCGATGCAAAATATATTGCCACCATTGCCTTTGCCTATATTCCCGTTGCCTTTGTCGTGTTTGCAGAGCATATCGCCGATCATAAGAATCTGTCCTCTATCGTTGATCGGGATCTTCTTGAAAATCCCGGCCTTCACAGAACCCTGCTTGGCGACGGCGTCGGATCTGCTGTCGGGGCACTTTTCGGCGGCTGTCCTAATACTACATACGGTGAATCGGTTGGCTGCGTCGCTATTACCGGAAATGCATCGGTTGTGACCATTCTGGCAACAGCGATACTTGCCATTGTCATCTCTTTCTTCGGCCCCTTTGTTACCTTCCTTGCCAGCATTCCGAATTGCGTTATGGGCGGTGTTTGTGTAACACTTTACGGCTTTATCGCTGTAAGCGGTCTGAAAATGATTCAGAGCGTGGATCTGAATGATAACGGCAATCTCTTTACCGTTGCGGTAATTCTCATTTCCGGTATCGGCGGTCTGACGCTTACCTTCTTCAAGGTGATTACGCTGACATCGGTTGCCTGCTCTCTGATTCTCGGTATTATTGTAAACCTGATGGTTTCGCATAAAAAGAAAAACGCAGAGTAATTTCAAGGCAATATCGTCGGGTTCTGACGGTACAGACGCTCAATTATATTTTTCGTCAAACGATATAAGGCAACACCGCACAATTACCGGCTAACGCCTTTATTACGCATTTGCTTGCAGCTTTTCCGTCAACCTTCACAACTTTCGTCGGCAGAGGAGTGACTCTTGCTTCCTCAATTTGTATTGTCTGACGAAAAATCCGGCGGCGCAACTGCACAACAGGCATTGTGCGGTATTGCCTTAAAGTTTTTGGATGCCAATTCTAATCCCGTGTACTGATATTATTTTCTTTTTTTGCCGTTAGCAACAACAGGAATGACGACGGCTGCCGATGCGACGAGAATAAGTGCGGCAACAACAGCGGTATCACCGGTATCGGGAGTGTTACTGCCCTCGCTGGAGGATTCGCCACTGTCTACGGGAGCATGTCTGTCAAAATTTGCGGCATAATTATCGGCGTCAGCCTTGTTTTTAAAACCGGCTATATACTCGATTTCAACCTTGCATTCAAACATTGCTGCTTTATGCCAAGTCAAGGTAAAGTAATTAACATCTCCTGCAAAACTATTGGAGAGGTCGAGCACCATGGTCTGATAGTCCTCGGAGTTGTTGTAAGTTACATCAACATGCTTCTCCTCACCGCTGGTTTTTCCGACAAGATTGAATTCGCCGGGATAAGCCTGCACTTCCGTTCTCATATGCTTGAGTTTAACAACGATATACTGCGTATCTGCAAGCTTTACGCCGTCCTGAAAAACCATAAGCCGGCTGGTTTCCGTATCGCCGTCCTTTGCTTCGAGAATCACATTGCCTCTCTCAGAAAGCGTAGTAGTAAACTTGTCAAGGTTTCCGTTAGCGGGCTTTTTGTCGACTAAATCATAATAGAAAGTCGGTGTGGGAAGCTCTTCTGCGCCGACAGTAAAAGCTGCCGAGAACGCAAACATCATGATGAGTGCCAGAATTGCTGCTGTAAATTTTTTCATGGTAATTTCCTTTCTTCCGATTATTGGTTTTTATTTTTAATGCGTTTTCCCGGGGCAATCGGTACCCCAGCGCATTATTGACGATAGCTTGTCCGAACGATCGGACTTATACCTCAGGCACCTCGGAATTATGCGGAAAATGCTTCAGCATGACAAGCGGTTCACAACTGCTGAGATTCTTAATTGTCAAGCCCTCGGACGCGCGCTTTGCCGAGATGAAAAATTCATCCTGACTTGTCTGACCGAAGCGAAGCATAGTGGCGGTTGCGCAAGGCGTGTTCTGCAGGGTACCCCACCCCTGTACGATGATACAGCCATACGCTGTGGGATCTTTTATTGTCACGGTCTGCCTGGGATTTACCGTAAGTTCCTTGGCTGCGATATAATCATTCCCGTATGCGATCCATTTTTCTGTATGCTTTTCATCTTCCGAAGCAATGAGCGGAGGTCTGAAATAGTGCTTGCGGTAATCGGGATCGACATTTTTCTCCCAATCTAGCAGCTTCATTGCCTCCGAGGTATTATCTCTTTCGTTTTCCGGCAGATTTTCATTGAGGAATTCTATCGGATATACTTCACCGTCGGTGATGTTTTCAAAAACAGAATTAACGTCGGAATTCCACTGCGGTTCATAGGTCAGATAAGAGCCGGGGGCATGAAGTACTCCCGGGGGAGTATACCAACCGGTTCCAAGCTGTATGCGGTATGCTCTTGATATTTCGGTAATACGGGTATCGCGCTCAGTGTATCCGCTTAACCGTTCCTCAACCTCATCGGGAGTTACCTCGGGAGAAAAGCCGAAATACGTGTAAGGTGAATTGCCGAGGTAGTTATTCATCTGCGGCGGGAAGTAATAGGCCTCCGGCTTTCCCAGCTTTCCGACACGCTTGGCGTCTTCAAAGCCGAGATGCAGATGGTGAAACAACGGTCCCTCATAATCAAAAAACTTCGAGTACATCGGCCATGTTCCGTAGGTATCAAACAAATAATCTCCGATTAGCTCTCTGCCAAGGGTTTCCACAAGCTCTTTTAGTGATACCCTCTCCGCGGTATTTCCTTCTATATTTACATAACTGAGTCCTTCATCCGAATCCATACCGTCTCCGTTCATCGGCGTTATGATGGAAGAAAACCATCGTTCTTTTATTGATCCTCTTTTTGTCCCGTAGGCATAATAATCATCGGGATGAAGACGTAACCGATGTCCGCTGCTTCCGAAACGTCTCGGAACAAAGACGGGAATCAGATTCAGAACCCCATCGTTTTTTTTCAAAACATCTCTCATGTTTTCAATATCCATAAATTTTGCACCTGATCATTTTTATTTCTGTATATTTATGATAACAGATATTATTCTTGCAAAAAATACATTTTTCGGATATAATGATGGATAATTCGGACATTTTTCTGTTTTTGAAAAGAATATGAACCCGATTGAAGCGGAAAAATGCCGTACATCAAGAAGATATTATCATCTCCATCTGACAGATGTCTCTTCAGATGTCTGTTTTGTGCAACATGTAATTGTTTTTCTCCATTGATCCTTCTGTTTTTTGTTGTTAGAATATAAACAGAATTATATAATCGGAGGAAAATATCATGTTTTATTGCTGTAAATCCGAAAAAGCGCAAACCGAGCTTGAAGTATGCGGCATTCCATTTCTGGTCAACAGAAATGATGGAATTGTCCGTCAAATCGAAGGAAACGTCGTCAAGTTAGAAGGCTGCTTTGAAACAATTTTCTTTTTGGGGATGTCAACCGACAGTTGGCTTTGCAGCGATTGGTGGGGGCAACAGGAAGTACAGTACGATGCCTCGTCAAGACTTTTTCTCGGAGACAGAGTCGGACGCATTCGGGTTGTGTTCGAGGGAAACAGCGAAGAATTGATTCCCGTAATTTTCGGAGTAAATGTGTTCAACTACAATCTTTTTACCGGCGGAAAGCCTCATGAAGGGGAGATTATGAGCATGGGTGGTCCTTATGACGAACCGTTCCGCTCCGACAAACAAGCAGCGAAACTTCTTAACGCCTCGCTCATCCTGAACGAAAACCGTACGGACAGCGCTGAAAAGCTTGCAAATTGGATATTTGCCTATAAACCGCGTTCCGATAAAAGGGTGGTCTCTGTAGAATGGGCAAACGACAGTAAAAGAGCAGGCTTTCTCATCTCCGGCATTACGGGAATTACCGCAGGCAACCGAGATATGACGGGGCTCAGAACCGCCGATCTCCATTTCTTCCTCTCAAAGGAATACTATCGGCACTGCGAAGCATTAAAACGTCGTCTGTATCAATATGCCGATGAAATTCCGGATTCTGTCCCTCTTCTTTCCGACAACGCCTTTGACGCACCGGATATCCGTTTTTACAACAAAAACGGAATTGATCTTTTTACCAATGTGTACAGAAAAAACATCATGGACATGGCTCACTGCAAAGTTGACAGTGAGGGCATGCCCCACACCTCCAGTCCGGGCGGTCAAAATTTCGGCTCTTACGTCGGCTTTGGAACGTTTCGCTCAGGAGTTGATTCTTACAGTTCAGAGGTCTGGTCAAGAGACATCGGCAGACTGCTGATTGAAATTACCGACGCCGGATTTTTCAATCAGGCACGCGCCGCCGTGGAAAAGCTGCACGAGATGCTTTATTATCCCTCTGTCCGCTTTAAAATCCCGCATTGGAAGCGCGTTGCCAACAGAATTGCCAAAGATGAGAATGATCTCTGGAATGAGGGAAATGAAAACGACGGTCATGCATCGCTGATGATTGCCGTATATAATCTTTACCGAAAAGGAGCCGTAGATCTTACATGGCTCCGGAAAAACGAGACCGCGCTGAAAGCTGCCTCAGATTATTATTTGTGGCAAGAGAAGCATCCCGAAGAATCCGATTTTCGCGGCATTCTGTATTCACATTCCGAGACAAGTACTCAGGGAATGGGCGGGTATGATCTGTACTCCAATATTATATCCGCATTTGCTCTGCGCATGTATGCATTGTTATTTGAAAAATTGGGAAACAGCGAATACGCAAAAGAATTGCAGCGTCTCGCCGAACGTCTGAAAAGCGGAGCGGAAGAATTTTTCCTCATGGAGAACAGCCACTACGGAAAAGTATGGACAGATACGACAGACGATTGCTGGACATATGAATATAAGAGATTTGCCGAAGCACTTATCGCGGGCGACTGTTTATCCTTGGATCTTTCACGAAATGAGCCTCTTCTTTTCGACAGGCTCAGAAATACCTTTTTTGCCGAAAAAGAGGTTTATTATAATCCTTTTTCCGGGCGCCAGATGGGTTACGGTCAGGGGTATTTGACAAATGCCGCTCTCCTGCTTGATTTAACGGAAGAATATACCGAGTGCGTCAACGCCTCCGCTATGCTCTGCTACCATCATACTGACGTACCTTATATCGTACCCGAGGGCGTGATCACACACGGTTCGGGAAGATATTGGTTCCGAAACTGTGACCTTGGTAACGCTGTTCAACAGGCGGAAATCATGAAGGAAGTAAGGCTCATGGTCGGAGTGGATGATCTTGATCTCAAACGAAGATTTTGCATGATTCCCCGTTTGCCGAAAACCATGACAGCGATCGAAGTCAACCGTTATCCGGTCAGGACCGAAAAAGGAACCGAAATGCTTTCCTTTAAACTGGAACGAAGCCGCCGTTTTTCGCTTTATGCTTGGGATTCAAAAGATGAATACAGCATTGAGCTTATATCTCAAATAAGGCCCGAATATATTCGCTTCGGTCCTTTTGATTCGGATAATATTCAAACAAACGGCAAAATAGCTGAATGTCGAAAAATCAATCAAAAGTACTATCTATACGTTTCTCTGCCCGAGTAATAGCGATTCGTTTCTTTTTCATATTTTATACGGAATCGGAAAAACGTATTAAGGCAATACCGCCGGGTTCTGACGGTGCAGATGTGCAGTCCTATTTTTCGTGTAAGACGATACCAATTGAGGAGGCAAGACTGTCTCCTCTGCCGACAAAATTTGTGAAGTATGACGGAGAAGGGACAAGCAGATATGCCGCCAAGGCGAAAGCCGTGAACCCGCGGTGTTGCCTTAAAAATCGCCTTGGGAAACTCTTATATTTTCCCGACGAATATTGTTTCCCGGATTGACGGCAAATATTTTTTCAGTTTTAAAGCTAATGCTTTACTTTATTTTCAGTTTGAGTTATAATAAAAATGATCAAATTGAAAATTTCGCCTTGTAGCCTTGTAATAATGAATGATTTTTGAGGTGTCAGCTATGAAAATCGTCTATATCTCTCAGCTGTTTAATAACACTTACCGCATTAACCGTCATTGTCACGATTATTGGGAAATCGTATATTACACGCAGGGGAACGGAATGGTAAATATCAACGGAGAAACAGTACCCTTTTGCGAAAACGATATTTTTGCCATTCCTCCCTTGGTGCCACATTTTGACTATTCAAACGAAGGCTTTACCAACTACCATTTTAA
Source organism: uncultured Eubacteriales bacterium (assembly GCA_900556615.1). Classification (GTDB taxonomy): domain Bacteria; phylum Bacillota; class Clostridia; order Oscillospirales; family CAG-272; genus Colimorpha_A. Next base: position 3,417 of record USPP01000033.1, on the reverse strand, counting down.
CTTCGTTGATGAAGAATTCAGCTATAAATCTTATTTAAAGCTGCATGATACAGAGGATCGCATTTTCAAACGGATCCTGAAATTGCTTTATAACGAATACCATCTGAAACGCGAGAACTATGAAAAAATCACGGATTCTTTGTATGATGTCCTGAGAAATTATATTTATTCTTTTTCCAAGCAGGAAAATATCAACCCCTATATCACAAAAATTATCAGTTCAATTATCAATAACATGTCTGATCCGGATTATAATATCAACAAAGCCTTCAATGATATACCGCTGCATAAGGATTATATCCGAAAACTGTTTATCCAGCAGACCGGTAAAACTCCGCTTCAGTATCTCACACAAAATCGAATGATTTGTGCAAAACAACTTTTGAAAAATCAATCCGAATCGCATCTCACGCTAAAAGAGATTGCCTATATGTCGGGATATTCTGATTATTATTACTTTTCTCGTGTTTTTAAACAGGAATTCGGTATCAGTCCTAAAGCATGGTTAGACACACAAATCAGTAAATCTCCGTCCGGCACGATTACACGGGATATGAGTGACACATAAGAAAGCTACGCTCTTTGCAGAAATTGACATATTTCGTTTTATGATATATAATACTTACAGGTATCTCTAAAAATGCAATGTTCATAGACAGCAAAGAGATTTTTTCGTCAGGCTAAACCAAAATTCCGCAGACAGCGTATCCTCTGTCAAGGATTTTTGTGACGAATGACGGAAAACAGATCGAGGCGGATTGGGACAGTGAATTTTAGGGTGCTCTTACATACCGAGAAAGGCGAATACAAATTTGAGGTAATAAAAGTTATGACAAAGAATGAAGCTGTAAAACTGCTGGAGGAGTACAATCAGGGAGAATTCCATCTTAAGCATGCCCGCATTATGGGAGATGTGATGAGGTGGTTTGCCATAGAACTCGGATACGGCGAGGAAGCGGAATTTTGGGAAGCCGCCGGACTTTTGCACGATCTTGATTTTGAAAAATTTCCGGATCAACACTGCGTAAAATGTCAGGAGATTATGCGTGAGCGCGGCATCGACGAGAAACTGATTCATGCTGTTGCAAGCCATGGATACGGCATATGTGTTAACATCAAGCCAGAACATATAATGGAAAAAGTATTGTTTGCAACCGATGAGCTGACCGGTCTTATCGGTGCAGCGGCGATTATGCGCCCCTCAAAAAGTGTTTCCGATCTTGAAATCTCCTCACTGAAAAAGAAATTCAAGGATAAAAAATTTGCTGCCGGTTGTTCAAGAGAAGTAATCCGCAGGGGAGCCGAGCTTCTCGGATGGGAGCTTGATAAGCTGTTTGAAAAAACGATTCTTGCTATGCGCGCAAGTGAAAATGCGGACTAATAGGGAATACGGCAACATAAATGTAAGTTTCGGATAAAAAGCTTCCGGATCGCTAAAGGGCACCTCTAAAAAATCACTACCCAAAACCTGAGCGAGTTGTTTTCCGTCATTCGTCACAAAAATCCTTGACAGACGGATACGCTATCTGCGAAATTTTTGTTTTAACTGACGAAAAATCTCTTTGCCGTCTATGAACATTGAATTTATAGAGATATCCTAAAGCTTTTAATCGATACAGCAGAAAGCAAATGTTCCATATCGATTGACCGATTTTGATGAATTAATTCCATTTATATGTCGCAGAAAAAAAGACAAATTATCGTTGTTACAAACGGAATCGCTGAATAAATCGGCTATGTAGCTTTCCAAGATGATTTTTTGAACGGCAAAACAAAAAACGCCGAAATATGGTTAAGGCAACACTACCGGGTGCACGGCTAATGCCTTTGCTGCGCATATGCTTGCATCTATTCTGTCATACTTCACAATTTCATAGACAGAGGGGCCACTCTTGTCTCCTCAATTGGTATCGTCTGACGAAAAATCCGGCGGTGCAGCAATCAATGTGCAGTATTGCATTAAATAAAAACTTAGTCAACAGGGAGGTAATCGCTCATGCAGGAAATAAAATGCCCGAAATGCGGAGAAGTGTTTCTGGTTGATGAATCCGGTTATGCAGCTATTGTTAAGCAGGTTCGAGACAAAGAGTTTGAAAAAGAAATATCAGATCGGCAAAGCGTGTATCAAGCTGAAAAAGATTCAGCAGTTAAAATCGCAGTAACGGAGATGGAGTCCCAAAAGGACAAAGAAATATCTGAATTGCGGGCAACGCTTACAATGGCAAAAGCAGAAGCTCAATTAGAAATTGACAAAATCGCATCTGCAAAAGATAAACAATTAGCAGAAAAGGAATTAGAGATTTCTAAACTGAAAGGCGAACTTGAACTGAATAAAACAAGTACGGATTTGGCGGTTAAAAATGCGGTGCAGCAAAAAGAAACAACTATCCTCGAGCTTAAAAATCAAATCAAACTTAAGAACAACGAATGGGAATTGAAAGAAAAGTCACTTTGCGAAAAACACACTGAGGAAATGAAACGCCGAGATGATGAAATTGCATATTATAAAGATTTCAAGGTTCGACAGTCCACCAAGATGATAGGCGAAAGTTTGGAACAGCATTGTGAAACCGAATTTAACAAGTTAAGAGCAACAGCGTTTCGGGATGCCTACTTTGAAAAAGATAATGATATCAAGACAGGCAGCAAAGGCGATTTCATTTACAGAGAATCCGATGACGGCATAGAATTCATTTCGATTATGTTTGAAATGAAGAATGAAATGGATACGACCGCAACAAAGCATAAAAATGAAGATTTTTTCAAAGAGTTAGATAAAGATAGAAAAGAGAAAAACTGTGAGTATGCAGTTTTGGTTACCATGCTCGAAGCGAATAATGAGTATTACAATTCAGGAATTGTGGATGTTTCTTATAAGTATCCTAAAATGTATGTTGTAAGACCTCAGTTCTTTATCCCTATCATTACCGTCTTGCGAAATGCCGCATTGAATTCTTTGCAATATAAGCATGAGCTTGAATTGGTTCGCAATCAAAATATTGATATTACCCATTTTGAAGAGGATATAAATGACTTCAAGGATAAGTTTTCTAAAAATTTTAGATTAGCCAGTGAAAAATTCCAGAAAGCGATTGATGAAATTGATAAAACAATTGATCATCTTCAAAAAACAAAGGAAGCCTTACTTTCCTCTGAAAATAATCTGAGATTGGCAAATAATAAGGCTGAAGATCTAACAATTAAAAAATTAACAAAAGGTAATCCGACAATGGCGGCAAAGTTTGCAGAAATAGACGGCAAGAAAGCATAGCCCCAGTGTGAATTCTCTTTTTGCATTTTAAGGCAATACCGCACAATGCTTGTTTGCAGTAGCGCCGCCGGATTTTTCGTCAGACAATACCAATTGAGGAGGCAAGAGTGACTCCTCTGCCGACGAAATTTGTGAAGGTTGACGGA